>NZ_JBSFLZ010000018.1:0-71910 GCF_053599315.1 Saccharopolyspora sp. NPDC000995 | reverse complement strand
GGTAGTCCTGGTACCGGGCGGGCGCTTCTTTGTTCGGGGTCAGGCGGACGGCAACAGCGGAGCTTCGACAGCGAACGCGCCGCGACCTGCATCCGCAACATCGAATTCGGCGTCGTGCCCGGACTGCTCCAGACCGCGGACTACGCCCGCACCGTGTTCCGCACCTATGCTGAGCTTCTCCAGGTGCCTGATTCGGATATCGAGGCGTCGGTGCGGGTCCGCATGCAGCGGCAACAAGTCCTATACCAGGGCAAAGACATCGAGATCATTGTCTCGCAGCACGCGTTACGACACCGGTGTTGCACCGGCTGACGCAATGCTCGGGCAACTCGACCGGCTCGTGTCCGCTAGCGACATCCCCGGATTGCGGTTCGGTGTGGTCCCCGAGTTCCGGCGACTGCCCAACATCACGATGAACGGCTTCATCACGGTGCCGGACACCTGCATTACCAATGAGGCGGCCCCGCGCGCCGGTTTGCCGCCGAGGGGCGCACGATCATCAAGCTGTTGGGGTCGAACACGATCTCGGAGGAGGGCACCCGCAAGCTGTCGTGGACGCGGGTCCTCGACGCTGCCGACCTTGAGGATTTACGCGGAATCGAGGTCACTGGGGTTCGCTGGTTGGCCGGGCTGCGGTCAGTGTTGCCGCCACGGTCGCGACGAGCAGAATGAGCACGGCCAGTCGTGCCCCGACTGCGTCGGCGTTGAGACTGAGCGTGACCAAAGATACACCCAGAGTGGTGCCCAGTCCGCGGGCCATGTTGACCAGTCCGCCGCCGGTGCCCGCAGTGCGTGCGGGGATCGCTTTCATGATCACGGTGTTGTTCGCGGGGGTGAACACGCCCAGGCCGAGACCCAGCAGCACCAGGAGCGGCACGAGCCAGCCCACGGTCAGCGGGACGACGAGCAGCGTGGCGAGCGCAACCACGCACACCACGCAGCCCGCCAGGCAGGTGTGTCGGTCGGTCATGGCGCGAGGTAGCGCGCGGCCGGTGGTGGCGGCGAGTGCGAACCCGGCTGGGAGTGCGGTGAGCACTAGGCCCGACACCGCTTCCGGGGTGCCCTGGTCGTGCAATACCAGGGGAACAAGCACCAGCGGCCCGAATAGGACGAGGTAGCCGCACAGCGCCCCGAGCAGTCCTGTCCGCACGGTCGGCTGGTGCAGCATGGCTCGGTCGATCAGCGGTGTGGAGGCGTAGTGCTGCCGGATGCCGAACCCAACGGCCGTAACCACAGCTACCGAGGACAGGGCAGCCACCGCCCAGTTGGGCAGGGGCAGCCCGGACGCAGACGAAATGGCCAGCAGTCCGGTGGTGGCCGTGTTCTGCGCAGCGGTGCTCGTCGCGGACTCGGACGGCTGGCGCGAGTTGTGCGCGTGGTGATGGGAGAGCGGATTCGCCGCTCGCCGGGGCAGCCGCTAGCGCGGGGCCGAACGCCCGATCACAGACAGACGGAGCTGGCCTGCCGTCGCAGATCGACGTTCAGGCGCGAAGTCAAGTACAGCCGTCGGAGGATTCCCATCGCGAATGTTTGCAAACCATGCGCGCGCGAAAACCAATACAGGAATAACAGATTTGTGTTCGTGTTCACCTGGGTGACGGGAAGCGGTGTCACTCGGTGTGCGGTGCGCTCCACAGCGTCACGACGCTGACGCCGACCTCGGCGAGGAGTTTGCGGGTCAGCGGCAGACTGATCCCAAGCACGCTGGACGGGTCGCCGTCCACGCCTTCGATGAACCAGCCGCCGAAGCCTTCGAGCGTGAAACCGCCTGCCACGTGCAGCGGTTCGCCGGTCTCCAAGTAGGCGTCGAGCTCGGCCTCGGTCGGCTCACCGAACCGCACGGTGGTGCTCAGGTGCCCCTGGGCGCGCGCGCTGATCTCGCCGTCCTGGAGCCGGACGATCGCGTGTCCGGTCAGCAGTTCCCCGCTGCTCCCGGCGTTCTGCGTCCAACGCTTCGCGGCGGCCTCGCGGGTGACCGGTTTGCCGACGATCTCCCCGTGCGCCATGAGCAGCATCGAGTCGCAGCCGACGATCACCGCGTTCGGTTCGGCTGCGGCGACGTCGGCGACCACGGCCTCTGCTTTCGCCTGCGCGAGCGCGCTGACCAGTTCGGCCGGGCTGGGATCGGGCAAGGTCGCTGCCACTGCGTCCTCGTCGACGCCGGAGACCTGGACCAGCGGCTCGATCCCGGCGGAGCGCAGCACGGAAAGGCGGGCGGGCGAAGCGGAAGCAAGCACGAAGCGCACACCGCCGATGCTAGTGCGTGCTGTTGCCGACGCCGCTGCGGTTCCGCCCTGGAGGCGGAGTCCGCCGAACGCGAGCGGTGAGCCCCGGTCGAGGTGCCAGCTCATGACCTCTTCTGGTTCCGGGGCGGGTCTTTCGGCGGTTGAGGCTGCTCCGAGCAGTGGTGTCCGGTTCGGTGTGAAAATCCTCAATGTCTTTGCCTGGACCGCAGTATCGCGAGCGGGCCGGTTTTAAATCTCCAGCGCTCTTCCCGCCATCGCCTCGGCTGGTCACCGGGCGGTGCCGCACGTCATCTCACCCCGGCGGCAGGCCGGACCATCGGTCTCTCCCGCGCACTCGCCTCGCCGGGTCGTGCGCGGGTGATCCCCGCACATGTTGCGAGGGAGACGACTATCGAGCCGGACAAGAACCACTCGGTTGATCGGCGCGGCCCTGCTCGCGGCTGGCACGCTCGCCGCGGTGGCGGTCCCGTTCAGTGCCGCACCGCTGTCTGATCACTTGTCCCCGGACCTCCTCGTTGCGATGCAGCGAGATTTCGGACTCACCGCGGAGCAGGCCCTGCACAGGTTGCCGCAGGAGGCCGACGCGATGCGGCTCGGTGAAGCGTTGCGCCAGTTGGCGGGCGAGGCGTTCGCCGGTTCCCACTTCAACGCCGCGCGGCGAACTCGTCGTCGCGGTGACCGACAGCGGTGCGGCGGAGACCGTTCGCTATTGCGGCGCCGACGCGGTGCTGGTGGCCAACGACGAGCGGGAGCTGGTAGTCGCGTAGTCCACATTGGACGACATCGAGGCGTCCGCGCCGCGCGCCGTCTCCGGGTGGTACGTGGACGAGCGGGAGAACGCGGCCGTCGTGTCGATCGACCGCACGCAGCGTGACGCCGCCACCGAGGACTTTCCTGGCGCGGGCGCTCGCGACCAGCGATTCGGTGCGGGTCCAAGAGGGCTCCGAGTCGCCGCGAACCCTCTACGACCTTGTCGGCGGGGACGCCTACTTCATGGGCGCCCGGCGGTCCGGCGTCCAAGGTGACTGTCGGCCCTCATCCAGTTCGATGCAGGAGCGGTCCAGCCGCGGCATAAGCTGGGGTGGTGGATGTTCCGGTTTTGCTGGATGGCGAGCGGTTGCGTGCTCGGTTGGTCGACGGCGGCCCTTTTGCGGCGCTCGACGTGGTGTCCACCACCGGGTCGACGAACACCGATCTGGTGGCCGCCACCGGGCGGGGTGCCGCCGACCGGACCGTGCTGATCGCCGAGGAGCAGCGGGCCGGGCGCGGGCGGATGCAGCGGCAGTGGGCGTCGCCGCGCGGGCACGGCTTATTCCTGAGCGTGTTGCTCCGGCCGAAGGTGCCGCAGACCGCGATCGCCTGGTTGCCGCTGATTGCCGGGGTGGCGCTGGCCGAGACCGTCGACCGCGTGACCGGGGTCCCGGCGACGCTGAAATGGCCCAACGACCTGCTACTCGGCGACGGCGGCGAGTGGTCGAAGGGTGCCGGGATCCTGGCCGAGGCGGTGGCCGGTCCGGACGGCATGGCGATCGTGCTCGGCATGGGGATCAACGTGTTCCAGCAGCGCGAGGACTTGCCGCGAGGTGCCGGCGGCCTGCCCGCGACATCGTTGGCTGCCGAGGGCGCCGAGGTCGATCGCGAGGAGTTCGCGGTGGCGTTGCTCACGTCGTTCGCCGAGGTCGACGATCGGTGGCGGGGCGCGGCCGGGGACGTGGTGGCCAGCGGTCTCCTGGACCGCTACCGGCGGCTGTGCAGCACCCTCGGGCAGCAGGTGCGCGTCGAACTCGGCGCGGATGACCAGCTGCGCGGCGTCGCGACCGACATCGACGAGACCGGTCGGCTCGTCGTCCGCTCCGCCGGCGGCGGCACCACCGCGGTGGCCGCGGGAGACGTGGTGCACCTGCGACGGGCTTGACCGATGTCCGCGTGATCGGACGAGCCCAGCCGGTAACGTGATCGGCAACCGGCGAAGAGGCTGAGGAGGGACCTGGTGGCCTACCCAGACGGCCTGCTCGGCGCGGACGAGCACGTGGTCGTGCACAATCACCCGCACTGGAAGATGCTGATCGTTCCGGTGCTGGTGCTCTTCGTGGTCGTCGGCGGCGGGTCCTACCTGGCGGCGCTGGCCGCGCCCACCTCCTGGTACCTGCCCGCCTGGATCGGACTGGGGGGCGGCGGCGCGGTCCTGATCATCTGGTTCACGCTGGCCCCGCTGGTGCGCTGGCGCACCACGCACTTCGTGGTGACCACGCACCGGCTGATGGTGCGCGAGGGCGTGTTCACGCGCACCGGTATCGACATCCCGATGTCCCGCATCAACTCCGTGCGGTTCCGGCACGGACTGTTGGATCGCATACTCGGCTGCGGCACCCTAGTCGTCGAATCCGCCTCGGACGAACCGCTGGAGTTCGACGACATCCCACAGGTGGAGCGGGTGCACACCTTGCTGTACCGCGAGGTCAACGACGACCCGCGGGACGACTGGGACTACCGCGCCAGGGAGGACGACTGATGGGGCCGCGTGAACTTGGACTGCCGATGCAGGTGGCCTCGCCGGAGCCGGGCGAGCTCCCGACCGAGGTGACGATCTGGGAGGTCGGGGCCCGCGACGGGCTGCAGAACGAGAAGGAAGTCGTCCCGGTCGAGGTCAAGCTGGAGTTCCTGCAGCGGATGGCCGGCGCCGGGCTGGGCGTGCTGGAGGCGACCAGCTTCGTCCGCCCGGAGTGGGTGCCGCAGCTGGCGGACGCCGCCGAGCTGCTGGCGGGGCTGCAGCGGGCGCCGGGGGTGCGCTACCCCGTGCTGGTGCCGAACGCGCGGGGCCTGGATCGGGCGCTGGAATCGGGTGTTCGCGACATCGCGATCTTCGCCGCGGCGACCGAGACGTTCACCCAGCGCAACCTCAACCGCAGCCTGGACGAGCAGTTCGCGATGTTCGACCCGGTGGTGCAGCGCGCGGTCGGCGAAGGGCTGGCCGTGCGCGGCTACGTCTCGATGTGCTTCGGCGACCCGTGGGAAGGCGCCGTGCCGGTCGAGCAGGTCGTTTCGGTGGGCAAGCGGCTGCTGGAGATGGGTTGCTGGCAGCTGTCGCTCGGCGACACCATCGGCGCGGCGACTCCCGGGCACGCCGAGGCCCTGGTTCGCGCGTTCGTCGCGGCCGGGGTCGGGGTGGACCGACTGGCGGTGCACTTCCACGACACCTACGGGCAGGCGCTCGCCAACACCTACGCGGCGCTCCGACTCGGCGTGTCCACAGTGGATTCTTCGGCGGGTGGGCTCGGCGGCTGCCCGTACGCGAAGTCGGCCACCGGCAACCTCGCCACCGAGGACCTGGTGTGGATGCTCGACGGGCTCGGCCTCAAGCACGGCGTCGACCTCGGGAAGCTCGTGGAGACCAGCGTGTGGATGGCCGAGCGGCTCGGCCGACCTAGCCCGTCCCGCGTGGTCAAGGCCCTGGGAACCGCCGAGGCTTCGGGTTCGTGAGCCCGCCGGCCGAAGCGCTGCACACGTTGCAGGGCCGGCCGCTGCTGGCCTGGCGCTGCGCCCGGCCGTGGCTGGCGATCTCGTCGGCCACCCACGGCGGCGGGATCGGCCCGCGGTCGTGGGTGCTCAACGCCACGGTGGTGACCGACTACGTCCATCCCGATCCCGCTGCCCACGTCGCCGAAATGGCCGATGAGCTCGGGTTGTCCGGCGACGGCGTCGGGTTGCTCACCGCCGTCGACGTGCGCCACGAGGTGACCTCGGTCGACGGCGGTGTGCAGGTGAGCGTGACCACCGGCGTCAGCCATCCCATCTGGGCCGCGGCACGCGAACCGGTGGCGCAGGCCTGGACGCCGGGCACGATCAACGCGGTGTGCTGGTCCCCAATGCGGCTCAGCGAGGCCGCGCTGGTGAACGCGGTCGCGACGGTCGCCGAGGCCAAGGCGCAAGCCCTGGTGGAGTTGGGTGTCGCGGGCACCGGCACGGTCACGGACGCGACGGTGGTCCTCTGCCCGCTGGACGGCGAACCCGAGCCCTACGGCGGCCCGCGCTCCCGCATCGGCGCCGGGCTGGCGCGCGCGGTGCACGCGGCCGTCACCGCAGGTCTGCGTGTCCAGCACCCGCGCCACCGCGAAGATCCGGACCGGTAACCACCCGGGAGTACCTGCGGGCGCTGTGACTGTCTAGCTGGCTGTGATCGGTGATTCCGGGGCGGATCGGACAATCCGGGTCTGATGGTCGGCCGGACGAAAAATCCCCCGACCGGCATGGAACCATCAGCGCAGCGGCGTGCGTCCAAGTCGCGACGTGCAGTCTGCGGTCACCGGCTGCGGACGACCGCTTGCCGTTGCCGACCGGATACCGGGCGCCGCGCGCCCGCGACGGAGCCGCCAGCGAACAGGGAGGGGAGCGGCCGTGTCGACCGACCACCGTGCCCAGGTAGCAGAGCTGATGGCGGACTACCGGCGAAGTCGGGAACGGCTCGCCGAGACGCACCACGACTTGTCCTCGATCGCCGAGACCGCTCGCTCCAAGGACGGCAGCGTGCAGGTCGTGGTCGGGCCGCAAGGCGTGCTGCGTGAAGTGGTCCTCGCCGACGACGTCTACGAGCGGCAGCGCCCGGCGCAGCTCGCCGCGACCATCGTGCAGTTGACAGCGGTGGCGGCGCAGGCGGCGTCCCACCGGGCGGCCGACGTGCTCGCCGAGGTGCTGCCGGCCGGGACTGATCCGGAGCTGCTGCTGGGCGGACACGCCGACGGCGCGTTGGATTCGGCACCGCGCAACGAATCGCGGCGCATCGACGACAATGACGATGACGATGACTTCTCGGATGCGAGCTGGCTGCGGCAGGGCCCGGCGGAACGGAAGTGGTGACGATGAGCGGCTTCCGAAGTGATCTCGGGCAGCTGACCAAGCACGCCGGGGAGTTCGGCGGCCTCGCCGGGCAGGCGCAGCGGATCGCCGACACCCTCCGCGAGGCACTGGACGCCGCCGGTGAATGCTGGGGCGGCGACGAAATCGGTGCGAGCTTCGCCCGCACCTACTGCGGGAGCGCCTACCAGGCGCTGGACGATCTCGGTGCGATGTCCGGGCGGCTGCGCGACATGGGCGAGAAGTTCGCCGCGACCGCCGCCACGACCGGACAGGCCGACGCCGGCAACGCCGACGTGCTTGGCCGACTATCCGGGTGGGGGTGACCGGCGCATGGGCATCGAACTTCCCGCCGAACTCCAGGATGTCGCGGCGCGGGCTGGCGCGAAGTGGCCGGAAGCCGACGAGGACAAGATGCGGGAGTCGGCGTTGGCGTGGCGAGACGCGGCGAAGTCGATCGAGGCGCTCACCAGTGCCGCCGACGGCACTGCGCAGGGCGCGCTCGGTGCGTTCGGCGGCGAAGCCGCCCAGGCGGCGCGCCGGGACTGGGACAAGTTGGCCGCCGACGACGGGGTGCTGCCGTCATCGGCCAAGCAGTGCCGAGCCGCTGCGGACCGCCTGGACCACGCGGCCGAGCAGGTCGGCGCGGCGAAAGTGCAGCTGGTGAGGCAACTGGTGGCGCTGGCGAAGCAGACAGACGCGGCCGAACAGGCGGCTGCCGCCGGGCATCCGCAGGCGCTGGCCGCGCTGGACTCGGCGTTGAATGGCGCGGCGGCGAACGTGGCGCAGGTCCACAACACGCTGACGTCGGCGGTGGACCTGGACAGCGGCGTGCTGGTGGAACCGCACGGCTCGCAAGGCCTGTTGTCCGCGGCCGGCGGTGCCCTGGGGGGAACATCGTCCACAGTGGATGCCGCTGTCAGCCACGGGGCTAATGCTGTGGCCGGGGCGGCCGGTGCTGTTGGCGAGACGACTTCGCATGGAGCTGCCGAAGGCGTTGGCCGCGTCGCCAACGAGACTGCTGACGGTGTCGGGCGGATCGCTGACGAGACCGTTGGTGGAGTTACGGAAGGCATTGGCCGGGCCGCGCACGACACTGTTGGGGACGTCGGGGGCGCGGTCGAAGGTGTCGGTCAATCTGCGCACGAAACAGTTGGGGGTGTGGCAGCAGGTGCGCACGGCGCTGTCGAAGGAGTTGCACGAACGGCAGGCCCCTGGCAGGGCGACGCCGAGCACACCGGCCCGGTCAAGGTTGATCCCGGCAGCTGGGTCCCAGGCCTCGCTGATGCCGGCACCGGCCCGATCCCGGTGATCGGCGACTCCGCCCGCCCGGGCTGGACGCCCGAAGGCGGCGACCCTGCCTCCAGTACCGCGCCGCACGAGGTGCACGCCGCCTGGGCTTCGCCGCCGGCTCCGCAATCGCCGCTGCCGGGCACGGCTGCGCCTCCGCAGGGTTTCGCTCCGCCGCCTCCGGCGGCGCCGGGCGGCCACTTCGTGGCGCAGCCCGGTGCGCTGGGCGCCCCGCCGGTGTCGGCTGCTCCGCCTCCGGCGGCCGCAGCGCGCCCACTGATGCCTCCGGTCGCTCCGCGTGGCCCGATCGCCTTCGGCTCTCCCGGCCCACAGGCGCCTCAAGCGCCGCAGCCTCAAACGTACAAGCCCCAGGCGCCACAGTTTCAGACTCACCAGCCGATGCAGCGCGCGCCGCTGCGTCCGCTTCCGGCTCCGGCGCAGCCGCCCGCTCCGGTGGTGCAGGACGCGCCGCAGCGCCCGTTGCGGCAGGGCAGCCGCAACGCGGACGTCGTCGCGTTCGTGCTGCACCAGTTCCCGATCGGCTACATGCCCGTCGCGGCGAGCAAGGCGAGCAGGCAGCTGCCGGTACCGGAGGCGGGCGAGGAGGACCGGCCCGGGTTGAGCTTCCCGCCGCAGGACCACCCGCAGTCGCACCTGGTGGACGACAGCGATGCGCTGGAGCGCGCGCGGTCAGCCGAGGTTTATGCGGCAGCGCGGCGCGATCGGGCCGAGCGGAGCGAGCCCGAGCAGTTGCCTGCGGAGCTCACCGAGGGCCACGAGCCGCTCGGCGAGCTCAGCGAGCCGGAGTGGGAGCGCCGGTTCTTGGCGCGCGCCGGCGAGCGGAGCGAGTACGCGTGGCCGCCGGCGGCTGAGTTACCGGAGGGCGGCGTGGAACCGGCGGAGCCGGTGGTGTTGGAGCCGGACACGGTGCTCGACTGCCTGGGCAGCGGCGACGGCCGCGTCTTGTTCGCCGCTGCAACGCCTTTCGCGCAGCGGTCGTTACCCGTCGCGTATGACGAGCGCGACTACCGGCGGTATCGGGTCATGCGCCCGCTGCCGGTGTGGCAGGCCGTTGCCGCGCCGTGGTTCGCGCAGCCCGGCGGCGGCATGCGCTACCGCGTGACCTATTCGCTGACCGATCTCGTCGGGCTCGGTTACCTGGTGGAGCTGACCAAGGCGCGGGAGTTCGCCGAGGCGGCGACCCTACGCATCGGCTGCGAGTATGCGCCAGACGAAATCGCCGGGTCGGTGGCTTCGACTGTTCGGCTCACGCGCGAGGCGGCGGCTTCGGCCGAGGACGGGAAAACCGCCGTGGCTTCAACCGAGCGGATGGCCAGGGAAGCTGTCGAGGTCAAGGCCGCCGAGGCGGGCGTGGCGTCGAAGCTGCGGATCGCGCGCGACGATGCGGGCGACGGTCCGGCGACAACTGATGGCGGGACGGCGCAGGAGGCCGCGAAGTGAACACCGAATCCGTGCTCGGCTGGCTCGTGGCGATGGGCGTCCCGGAGGACCTGGTGTCAGTGGGGGCCGAGGTTGACGATGCGTGGTGCGTGGTGCGCGATGAGGTCGACGGCGCGCCGGCCTGGGAGGTCTTCTGGCGCGAGCAGGGGAATCGCTACGACTGGGCGAGGTTCACCAGCGAGCAGGTGGCGTGCTTCTACCTGTTCGGCAGGCTCACCTGGACCCAGGCGTTGCGCGGCGCGGTCGGGCCGGTCTACGTAACCAGCACGCCGGCGAAGGGCACCCCCGCGCAGAGTGCGTGACCGGAGGACTCACGCTGCGGTCCCACGACCAGCGTCCGGCGCGCATCCGTACCAAGCTGTGATCGCATCTGAGTAGTGCTACCGATGCTGGTGCGTCGGAGTGCGCGCAGACTCCAGGACCATGTCGCAATCACAGCCCGGCGAAGCACTGCAACTGGTCGCAGGTGAGTTGCATGTCATCGGCCAGCGACTGACGTATCTGGGCAGCATGGTGCAAACGCAGATGCAGGCGCCACAACAGCTCCCGTACCAGCAACAGGTCGCAACGCAGCAGTATCCCGTTCCTCAGCCGCATCAAGCCACGTCCGAGCAGCAATCCGCCGTTGCGGAGCAACATCAGACTCCAGCACCACAGCATCCGGCGGGATCCGAGCAAGAACCTGCTGCGGCTGAGACTCATACTTCAGCGCAACAACCGTCCGCGATGCAGTATCCAGTTGCGCCCGGGCAGCAAATCGCTGCTGCGCAGCACTATCAAGCTTATGCGCAACAACCGGCCGCGATGCAGTATCCGGCATCACCGCCGCCATATCCGGGGTTGTCGCAGGTCCCGCCCAAGGATGCACGTCAGCGGTTCGGCGCGGACCTGGAACCGAGCCGTGTCCTGGCTTGGGTCGGCGCCGGGGTGACCTTGCTGGGCGTGGTGTTCCTGCTGGTGCTCGCAGTGCAGCAGGAATGGTTGGGGCCGGGCGCGCGGGTCGCTGGTGGCGCGGTGCTCGCCGCGCTGCTGGTCGCGGCCGGGTGGTGGATGCATCGGCGGTCCGCGGCCGACGAGTCGGGCGGGGCGGGCCGAATCGCCGGATTCGCCCTCGCCACAACGGGTTTCGGCGCGTTGTTCCTGGACGTGGTGGCGGCCACCGCGCTTTACGACTACCTGCCGGTGCCTACCGGGCTCGGGGTCGGCCTCGCGGTCAGCGTCGCCGGACTGGCGCTCGCGGATCGGTGGCGGGCGCAACCGTTGGCCCTCGGCGTGGTGCTCAGTTCGGCGATCTGCGCGCCGCTGATCACGCAGACCGCGGATTCGCTGCTCGTCGGCTTCGTCGTGCTGTTGCAGGTCGCGGCGACCCCGGTGCAGGTTCGACGGGGTTGGGCTGGCCTCGCAGTGGCGGCCGGAGTGCCCACCGTGCTGGCTGCGTTGGCAGCGAGCGTGCGGGGGATCTGGATTCACGACACCGCGCTCGTGGTTGCGGTATTCGCCGCCGCGGTGCTCGGCGTGGCAGTCGCGGCGATCACCGCAGGTGCCCGGCCGGATGCGGATGGGACGGCCATCGGTCTGCTCATCGCCGCACCGACGCCGGCCTTCCTGGCCGGGCCGCTGATGCTGGAGCGTCCGGCGGCGGGCGCGATCGGCACCGCAATGGTCGTGCTGCTGGCGGGAATCTGGGCGGCCGGGCGGTTCACGCCCGCGTTCCGGAACCGGTTGTCGGGCCGGTTCGTCGCTGCGGTCGGTGGGATGGCGGCGGTTGCCGCGGTGCAGACGACCCTGAGCTTCCTGGACTCGTCGAGTTGGGGAACGGCGCTGCTGTGTGAGGCGCTGCTGCTCGGCGTCGGCGGATTCCTGTTGCGCAGCCCGGGAGTGCTGCTCGGGGCGACGTGCTACGCGACCTTCGGGTTCCTGCTGGCGTTCTTCAACGAGCTGCCGATCACCGCACTCCTCTGGCACGACGGCGGCACCGGGCTCCGCGGCCTGCTGGCCGGCCTGCTGGTCGCGCTGGTAGCGGTGGCCCTGCCGGTCGCGGCGACTCGGATCGGGAAGCTGGCGGAACTGCCGGGGTCGCTGCCGCTGTGGGCGGCATCAGGACTGGCGCTGCTGTACGGAACGGCGAGCGCGACGATGGCGGCGTGCCTGTTGGTGAGCGACGCACGGGCGAGCTACCTAAGCGGCCACATCCTGATCACCCTCAGCTGGGTGGTGGCGGCGATCGCGTTGCTGCTGCGGGGAGTCCGGGTGATGCACCTACGGATTGCGGGACTGGTGCTGATCGCGGTGTCGCTGGCGAAGCTGCTGCTGTTCGACCTGGCAACCCTGGACGGCTTCGCCCGGGTGATCGCCTTCCTCTGCGCAGGCCTGATCCTCCTGGCGGCAGGCTCCGCCTACGCCCGCCTCCTAACCCGAGTCGCGGCCCCGCGGCCACCCGAAACCCCGGAGTCGTGATGGACGGTGAGGTTCGTGAGTGTGTTTTTGGGTGCTAGAAACTTTTGGGAACTCGTTCTGCCTTGAGGTTGCGGTGGCAGCCCCAGCAGGGGGCGGTCTGGTTGCGCCTCGCCAAGCGGTGTGCAGCGAACGGCCTGTTCACCTCCGATAGACGAGACGAACGGCCCGTTCGCTTCACGCCAGCACCTTCCAAAACGGCTATAGCGATCCAAAGCACTCCCGAGCTCTGAACCCGCCGAACGCGGTGGCTTACCGGTAGTGGTCAGCCTTGATGGCGGATAAGAAGCTTTGCCAGCGCCGGATGTTGAAGGCAAGGGTGCCGCCGTCGGGGTCTTTGGAGTCCCGTACGGCCGTCGTCTCCGGCGTCATCGCCACCTCGGCGCGTCAGCTTCCCCGACTGAGCGCCGGTCCCTCCGGCGGCCGGGCGTTCCCCCCGCGCCCGGCCGCCGGACCCCTACTTCTGCAGCAAGTTGAGGGCGTCCGAGTGCAGGTGGCCGTTGGTGGAGAGGGCGCTTCCGCCGTCGTAGCGGGGATTCCCCGACAGATCGGTGAAGGTGCCGCCCGCTTCCTCCACCAGGACCTGGGCCGCCGCCACGTCCCACGGGTTGACGATCGGCTCCGCGGCGATGTCGATCACGCCCTCCGCGACCAGGCAGTGGTGCCAGAAGTCGCCGAACGCCCGGTTCTCCCAGCAGGCGTCGATCAGCCGCAGGTAGGACTCCCGAGAGTGGTACTCCATCCAGGTGCCCAGGTGGGTCGTCGACACGTACGCGTCGGCGAGGTTCCGCACCCCCGACACCCCGATCCGCTCCGGCTCCGCGTCGCCGGTGCGGCACCAGGCGCCCGACCCGGCCGCCGCCCACCAGCGTTTGCCGAGCGCCGGGGCGGTGATCACGCCGACCACCGGTCGGCCGCCGTCGACCAGCGCGATTAGCGTCGCCCACACCGGGATGCCGCGCAGGAAGTTCTTCGTGCCGTCGATCGGGTCGAGCACCCACGCCCGGCCCGCCCCGGCGGTGCCGCCGCGCTCCTCGCCCGCCACCAAGTCGTCCGGGCGCTGCGCGCCGAGCACCTCGCGCACCGCGTCCTCGACCGCGAGGTCCGCGTCGGTGACCGGCGTGCGGTCGGGCTTGCGGTCCACGCTCAGGTCCCGGGCCCGGAAGCGGTCGACGGTGATCCCGTCAGCGACGTCGGCGAGGTGCAGGGCGAGGTCGAGATCGCTGGTCACGCAGGAACCCTAGCCCGCTGCCTCGGTGACCCGCGAAGGGCCCGCAACCAGGCGGGCCCGGCGAATCGCCCAGCGCGCCGGACGTGATCACCTGCGCCCTCTAGTCTGGAAGGCGTGAGCGTGGTGCTGCTGGCAGAAGACGACCCGGCCATCGCTGTGCCGTTGTCCAGAGCGCTGCAGCGCGAGGGCTATTCGGTACAGGTGATCGGAGACGGCCCATCGACGCTGCGCGCTGCCGCCTCGGGCGGGATCGATCTCCTGGTGCTCGACCTCGGGCTGCCGGAGATGGACGGCCTGGAGGTGTGCCGGCGGCTGCGGGCGCAGGGCCGCGGCCTCCCGGTGTTGATGCTCACCGCCCGCACCGATGAGGTCGACTTCGTCGTCGGCCTCGACGCGGGAGCTGACGACTACGTCGCCAAGCCGTTTCGGCTCGCGGAGCTGATGGCCCGGATCCGCGCCCTGCTGCGCCGCGGCGCCCCGGAGACCCTGGAGGCCTCCGGCGTACGGCTCGACCTGACCGCCCGCCGGGTGCTGGTCAACGAGCACGAGGTGCAGCTGGCGAACAAGGAGTACGAGCTGCTGCGGGTGCTGATGCAGCACGCAGGCCAGGTGGTGACCCGCGAGGAGATCCTCGAAGAGGTCTGGCCGGAGTCCGACCGCAAGGGCAGCAAGACGCTGGACATGCATATCTCGTGGCTGCGCCGGAAGCTCAGCGACAGCAACGGGCGACTCGACGAGACCCGGATCGCCACCGTGCGCGGCGTCGGGTTCCGCTTCAACGCGGACTGATCCGCGATGCGCCGTCGGATCCTGCAGGCCACGTTGCTCGCGGTAGCGGTCACCGCGGTCGTGCTCGGTCTGCCGCTGGGGTTCAGCGCACTGAAGCTCGTCCAGGACCTCACCGCAGGCGACCTGACCACCCGGGCGCAGCAGATCGCGACGCTGCTCGACGAGCAGATCGCCTCGCAGCGCTCGATCGACCTCAACGCGGCGCGGCTGGCGGTGCCCGACGGAGCCCGGCTGATCGTGCGCACGCAGGCGCACGACTACGTCTACGGCCCGGATCCCGGGCAGGATCCGCTGGTGGAGAGCGTGCCGATGGTGCAGAGCGGCACGGTCACGATCGCCGCGCCGAGCGCCTCGGTGCGCACTCAGCAACTCCAGGTGGCGGCGTTGGTGCTGATGCTGGTGGTGCTCTCAGCTGGAACCGGGATGATCGTCGCGACGCTCACCGCCCGACGGCTCGCCGACCCGTTGAAGCACGTCGCGGCGCGTGCGGCCCGGCTCGGTGCTGGCGATTTCCGCGCCGATCCGCAGCGGCACCAGGTCCCGGAACTGGACCGCGTCGCCGATGCGCTGGACGCCTCCGGCGCGGCGTTGTCGCAGCTGGTGCAGCGCGAGCGCGATCTCGTGGGCGACGTCTCGCACCAGTTGCGCAGTCGGCTCACCGCGCTTCACCTGAGGCTGGAGGCGATCGCTGCGGCGGACGACCCGGAGATCTCCGAGGAGGCCAGCGCGGCTCTTGAGCAGGCCGAAAGGCTCTCCGGGGTGCTCGACGACCTGCTCGCGGCGGCCACTGCGGCGCGAGCCCGGGACGCCGAGCCCGTGGACGTGTCCAACCTGCTCACCGATGTCGCGGGCGAGTGGCGGGAGCCGCTGAAGGCTGCTGGGCGGACGCTGCGGCTGAAGGTGTCGGAAGGCCTGCTCGCGCGGGCCACCCCCACGCGCCTGCGGGAGACGATCGGTGTGCTGCTCGACAACGCGCTGCGGCACGGCGAGGGAACCGTGATGCTTGCCGCGAGGCAGGGCGGCGGAACCGTCGTCGTCGAGGTCGGCGACTCCGGACCAGGCGTCCCGGATGCCCTGGTGCCGTACCTTTTCGAACGCGGCTTCTCGGGCAGGGGCTCGACCGGTGTCGGCCTGGCATTGGCCCGAGCGCTGGTGGAGGCGGACGGCGGGCGCCTGGAGCTGAGCCAAGCGCGCCCGGCGATGTTCGAGGTGTTCCTCCCGATCGCCCGAGCAGACGACATCCTCGGCGTCTCCTGGAACCGCGAGTCCACCCCCCGCTGACCCGGCACGGCACTCAACCGGAGAAGACCACGTCTTTCGCTGTTCAAAACCCGTGAGTGGTTTAGGGGCAGCGACAGGGGCTGATTGAGAACCCCTGCCTGGCGGTTCCGGTACTGACCCCATCGGGTGTGGCCCGACTCCGCCTCACCAGTCGGGGCGTCGGGCGAGCGGCCTGTTCATGTCGGTAGGTGGCGCGAACGGCCCGTTCGCACCAAACAGCACCGTCCAAAACAGCCTTTACAGCCCAAGGCACTCACGGCGGGGATCCGCTAACCGCAGCGCCAGGTGGGGCGAGTTCGCGAACAGTTCTCAGCGGGCCGAGATTCGGTCGCGGGGCGAGGGGCGGCGGGCGGGCTGCTCGGCGGGGAAGACCCACTTGCGAAACGCCCACCAGCGGAACGCCATGCCGACCAGCAGCCCGATGATCTGCCCCGCCGTGAAGTCGGCGATCTCCTCCACCAGCCGACTCGTGAAGGGCGTCTGCAGGTGCAGCACGTACCGCGATATCCACAGCGGCGCCGAGTAAAACCCGACCCCGATGCCGCTGATCACGAAGTACAGCGTCGCCTCGTAGTGCCGCCGCCGACCGCCGCGGGTGCGAAACGACCACTCCCGGTTCAGCACGTACGACACGATCGTCGCGACCAGCACCGCGATGACCTTCGAGGTGACGGGCTTCGGCGACAGGATCGTCAGCTTCAGCGCGTAGAAGATGCCTGTGTCGATGAAAAACGTGATCGCGCCGACGACCCCGAACTTGAGCAACTCGCGGTGCCGGATCGCGAAAGATCGGTACGGCTGCGGGATGCGCGCGAGTACCGAATCGACAGCGGACACGTCCCCGAGTCTACGGAGCTACTCCACCTGAGCGACTTCAGTCGGCGATTTAACTCGGTTGTGGGCGCGTCGTGGAACCCGTCGTAGAGCTGTTGAGCGGCGCGGTGCTGCTCGGCGGCGCTGACGTCGTCGGCGTCGTCGAGCTGGTGTGCGGCGTTGTGCTGGTCGGCGGCGTGCTGCTGGGCGGTGTCGACGTGGTCGGCTGCGTGGTGGTCAATGGCATCGTGCTCGGCGGAGCGGTCGTCGTAGTACTGCTCGATGGCGGGACCGGCTGCGACAAGTTCGACGGCCAAGCCCACCAGCAGTGCGGCGGGGTCCACGGCGGCCGGTCACCCCAGCCGTCCTCGTCCCACGGCGGGCGGTTGCCCCAGCCCGGCGGCCACCATGGGCACTCCAACGGAGTGCTTGTGGGTGTCGGGGTCGGCGCGGGAGGTTCCGGCGGTGCGGGCGGCACCCACGGGTACCAGAGCCGCACGGACACCGGGTCGCTGTCGCGAGCCGAACCCAAGGTCCCGGACACTGGGATCGTCACATCACGGATGATCCAGCGGTCGTCCGGCTCGGCCCCGGCCGGCATGGGCCCTGCCGGGTCGGCTTCGACGAGAGAAGCCCAGATCGGTTCCGGCCATGGGAAGCCGGGCAGGGCGCTGACCCAAACCTCGCTGTGGAAGGACTTGCCCGGGGCCAGCTCGGCGGCGCACCGGACCTGGCGTTGGTTTACGGGCTCGGCGGCGCACTTCGGCGACATCCCGGCCGCATGGACGCCCTCGGGCAGCTGGGCCACGGCTTCGGCGCGCCCGGTGCTGGTCCCGGTGTTGCGCACGTCGATCGTGATCCGGCTGCACAGCCACGGCGCGTGGTCCAAGGTGCCGGTTGCGCACAGCTGCAGCGTTCCCGGGTTCCAGGCGGAAGTCCGGACGTCCACGCCGTCCACCGGTGCCGGCGGGCGTACCACGACCGGAACCGTCGGCAGCCGCAGCTGGATCTCGGTACCGGCGTTGATGCGCGCCGTGATATCGCCGCCGGTGGCGGACTCGTCGGCCTGCACGCGGTAGTCGAAGACGAACGTCTCGCCGGGCCGGAGGCCGCGATCGGCGGTGCAGGTGATCGCGCTGGTCTGGTTCGTGCAGCTCACCGACGGCGCGTCCGGGGCTTGGGAGCGGGCGGGGGTCGATGCGACCCAGCTCTGCGGAGTGGTCGAGGCAGGCCCGGACCGCACGGCGGTCGGCAGCTGCGCGGACACGCCCGGCGGCAGCTTCAGCGTCGAGATGACCGGCTCGGACGGCCCGGAGCCGCTGTTGCTCACCGTGATCGGCAACGCCGCCGGGGCGCCCCCAGCGACCAGCTGGATCGGCCCACCCGGGCCCGAGGCGTTCAGGCTCGGTGTCACCGGCGGCGGTGCGGGCTGCGGAGCCGGTTGCTGCGGCGGCGGGGGCTTCGGGGCTGGAGGCTTGGGCGCCGCCGGAGCCGGGGACTGCGGAGCCGGAGGCGGCGACTGGAGCGCGGGTGGCGGAGTCGACGCGACGGGCACGGGCTGTTCCGTGCCGGAGGTCAAGGCGATGGCGATGGCTGCGGCGAGCACTGCGGTCGCCGCTCCGGCAGTGAGCGCTTGGCGGAGCGCACTGCTGCTCGCCGCGCCCGCAACTCCGGAGGCGTTACCGGCGGCGACCGCCGCACCAGCGGCCGTTCCTCCGGAGGAAGCGAGCGCGAGGTAACCGGTGACCGAACCACCGAGCATCAGCGGCGCGATGATGACCCGCAGTGCACCGTTGACGTCGGCGAGCTCGGCGGCCAGCGCGCGGCAGCGGTCGCAGCCGTCTAGATGCGCTTCGACCTGGGTCGTTTCCCGCTTGGACAGCCCGCCTCGGGTCCAAGCACCGAGCCGGTCGACGGCGGCCCGGCACTGCTCGACTCCGGACTCGGCGTCGTCCAGCTGCCCGAGGTGAACCTGCAGGTAGGCCTGGCGGAGTCCCTCGCGGGCCCGGTAGGCGAGTGCGGAAACCCCGTTGGGGGTCAGGCCGAGCAGCGGCGCCACCTGGGCCGGGGTCTGGCCTTCGACCTCGACGTGCCACAGCACGGTCTGCCAGCGTTCCGGCAGCCGCGCGAACGCCTGCGCGGCGAGCGTGCGCTCCAGGCCGGCGACCGCGGTGTCGGTGAAGGGCACGCTGACGTCGGCGCCGGACACCTCCGCGACGTCGTCGGCGAGCTGCACCTTGCGCTCCCGGCGGGTCCGGTCGTAGGCGGTGTGCCGCAGGGCCGTGAGCAGGTAGGCGCGGAATGCGGTGTTCGGCCCGCGACCGTCCCGTAGCGTGTCGAGCACCTTCGCGAAGGCCTCGGACACCAGGTCATCGGCTTCCGCCGGGGACTTCGCGACCTGCCGAGCCATGTTGTACGCGGCTGCCACGTGTCGCTCGTACAGCTGCGCGTAAGCCGTGGACGAGCCGTTGCGGACCTTTTCCAGCAGTTCACCGTCGCTGGGGCCCTGCACTTCCGCCGGGACTGTCGCCACGCCGCACCTACCTCCCCGCAGGGCGCTCGCCGTTTTCGTGTGTTCTAGGGAGCCATCCTCGCCAGATGACATGACGCGAAAAAGCTGAAGAATATTGTGATCTAGATCTTATTGGTCGCGCCATCAACTCCACCGTCATGGGCGACCCGCTGCTTCGTCCCATCGGCGGGTTGTTGAAGAGGAGGAGCGTTGAGCATGAGGGAGTGGCCGCTGCGGTGTGACGCAATGACCGACGAGGGACGGCGCAGGGCGCTTCGGTTGCGCTGGCGCACCGCGAGCCTAACTGCGGGGTGGCCGTTTCCGAGCGACTGGGCGTCGGATGCGGTCGACGCGGTGTGCTCGGCGGTCGTCGCGAAAGAAGACCTGGAGGATCCGCTGGCCGATCTCGGCGCGTCCCGAGCGGAAGCCGGTGTCGGGCTCGCCGGGACGTTGCAGGACCTCGCCGCGTTGCACGCGGTGTCGGAAGGCGAGCACGACGGGCTGGTGTCCGCCGACCCGGATGCGGTGCCGACGGCGATGGTTCGCGCCACCGCGCTGGGCTGGTCGGACGTGGTGGCCCGGATGTCGGTTGGCCGCGAGGTGGAGGACCCGCTCACCGGCCTGACCACTGCCAGCTACCTGCGCACCCGGCTGCACGAGGTCTACCGCGCGGCACGCGTGGAGGGGCGGGCAGCTGGTGATGGGCACGCCTTGGTGACGGTTTCGCTCGCCGTCAACGCCGACGACTACCCCCGGATGATGGCGATGGTGTTGATCGCCGACGCGCTGCGGACCGTGTTCGACGGCGGGGAGACGACATCGCTGCTGCGGTCCGCGACGGCAGTGGTGCTCGCGTCGCGCGACCGGTTGCTTCCGGCCCGCTGTCTCCAGGCGCGTTGGACCATCCAGCACCGCCTGGCGGTGGACCCGGCACTGCACGGTTGCGGGCCTTTGCTCTTGCGGGAGGAGCTCCTGCCGCAAGAGCACGACCAGGCCTGCGAGCTGCTGGCGTCCCTGTGACGGCAGTTTCAATTGAAACTGCGCAAGTCCTCCAAGTCGTCGGGGGCCGGGGTCGGGGCCGTCGGCACGTCCCCAGTTTCGATTGAAACTGGAGGACCGATTCCGCGGACCTCCGTGCTGTGAGGTGGGTCGCGTCGGGGTGGTCCCCACGCAGGTTCGGGGCATGCGCGCTTTAGGCTTGCGGGGTGGACCACCGCACCGGAACCCCAGTTGTCGGCATGATCGGTGGCGGCCAGCTCGCGAGGATGACCCACCAGGCTGCGATCCCGTTGGGGCAGTCGCTGAAGGTGTTGGCCACCTCGGCGGACGACGCCGCCGCGCTCGTCGCGCCGAACGTGGAGATCGGGCACCACGCGGACCTCGACGCGCTGAAGAACTTCGCGCAGGGGTGCGATGTGGTCACCTTCGACCACGAGCACGTGCCTGGCGAACACCTCCGCGCGCTGGCTGCGGCGGGGGTTTCCGTGCAGCCGGGCCCGGATGCGTTGCTGCACGCGCAGGACAAGCTCGTGATGCGCCGCAAGCTGACCGAACTCGGTCTCCCGGTGCCGCCGTTCGCGGAGGTCACCGAGGTCGCCGATGTGCTGGAGTTCGGCGCGGAGCACGGCTGGCCGTGCGTGCTGAAGACCGCCCGCGGCGGCTACGACGGCCGTGGCGTTTGGGTGCTCGACACCCCGGATGGCGCCAAGCGCACCGTCACCGAGCTACTGGGAAGCGGCTCGCAGCTGCTCGTCGAGCAGCTGGTGCCGCTGCGCCGCGAGCTCGCTGCGCTGGTCGCGCGCTCGCCGTTTGGACAGGGCGCGGTGTGGCCGCTGGTGGAGACGGTGCAGGAGGACGGCATCTGCATGCAGGTGCTCGCGCCAGCCCCGAACGCCTCAGAGGAACTCGTCGAGCAGGCCCAAGGCCTCGCGCTGAAGATCGTCGAATCGCTTGATGTCACCGGCGTCCTCGCGGTCGAGCTGTTCGAGACCGACGACGGCCTGGTGATCAACGAGCTGGCGATGCGCCCGCACAACTCCGGGCACTGGACTATCGAAGGCTCCCGGACCTCGCAGTTCGAGCAGCACCTGCGCGCGGTGCTGGACTACCCGCTGGGCAGCACCGAGCAGACCGCGCCGGCCGTGGTGATGGCCAACCTGCTGGGCTCGCCGATCGAGCTGAAGATGGGCGTGGACGAGCGGCTGCACCACTTGTTCGCCCGCTACACGCACGCGAAGGTCCACCTGTACGGCAAGAGCGAGCGCCCGGGGCGCAAACTCGGCCACGTGACCGTCCTCGGGGACCAGATGGACGAAGTGCGGGAGCAGGCGCGGCTGGCCGCGCACTGGCTGTCGCACGCCGAGTGGCTCGACGGCCACCAGATCCACTGACGCAACACGACGCAGCGAAGCGAGAGGTCCGAGCGTGGCAGGCGAGAATCCCCTGGTCGGCGTGATCATGGGCAGCGACTCCGACTGGCCGGTGATGCAGGCCGCCGCGGACGCGCTCACCGAGTTCGACGTGCCGTTCGAGGCGGGTGTCTACTCCGCGCACCGCACGCCGCAGCGGATGCTCGACTACGCGCGCACCGCGGCCGACCGCGGCATCCGGGTGATCATCGCCGGAGCCGGTGGTGCCGCGCACCTGCCGGGCATGGTCGCCTCGGCCACTGTACTGCCGGTGATCGGCGTGCCGGTGCCGCTGAAGTACCTGGACGGGATGGATTCGCTGCTGTCGATCGTGCAGATGCCCGCCGGGGTGCCGGTGGCGACGGTGTCGGTGGGCGGGGCGCGAAACGCGGGTCTGCTCGCGGTCCGGACGCTGGCGGCGGACTCCGGAGAACTGGGTGCCCGCCTTCGCGCGGACATGGCCAAGTTCCAGTCCGACCTGGAAGAGATGGTGCTCGGCAAGCACACCGCCCTCCAGGAGAAGGCCTCCCAGCGCTGACCCCACCCGGGGTTGCCCACAATGTAAGGGAAGTCGGACTTTCGATTTTCCATTGATCCTTTTTCATCTTGGTCGGCCGATTCGCGGCCGTGACGCCGGAAATCCCACGGTGCGGGGCTATCGCGAGCGGCGAAGCCGTATTAGCGCATGCCGGCGACTTGCACCGCCGCTGAGGTTCCGCCACCCGCACCGCTACGCAAGAACGGGTTGGAAAACACTCAATTGAAATTGCGGGGAAATGGGGTGCTCAGCCGAATTGGTTGACCCATCACTGCTTCTTGGGCGTTGCCGATCGGGGCGCTTGACCGGAGATTCCACAGCCCAGGCGGCGTCTGGGGTTCCGCTATCCGCACCGCCCCGCAGAACGAGCTCGGGAACAGTCCCTAGTTCAGCTCGACGGTGATGCGTTCGTCGCAGCGGCGTTGGTCCAGCTTCTGCGGATCCGGGTTGGTGCAGTGCACGAGGGATGCCTGCGCGGCCAGCACCGCGAGGAAGCCGTCCACCACCCCGCCCGGCAGCCACCATTCCAATGTCGACATGACCCGGTCGTCGCGGCCGATTTGGAGGGATTCGGCGCGCTGCCGGGCCTCGGCGACAAGTTCGTCGACCGACAGCTCCAGCAGCGCCGGGTCATCACCGCTGGTCGGCGAGAGCGGTCTGAAGTCGTCGCCGTGCACGCGGATGTCCGATGCGTAATCGGCGACGCCGCCGGGCAGGTCGCGCACCGGAGCTCCGAGCGCGTCCAGGCCCACGGCCGCGATCGTGTGCGCGCCCTTGCCGCGGTCCAGGTCGGCCGCCGGGACGAACGCCACCTCGGCGCCCTGCGGTTCGTCCGTGATGTGCGCCCCGCACCACCAAGCCCCCAGCAACACCCCGACGGTCTGCCAATGCGAAGGCAGCGCCACCAGCACCGGCGCGCCCGGCTCCAGGTCGAGCTCGTCGACCAGCCAGTTCGCTGTCTTCGCCGCCCAGTTCGCGGTGGTCGCGCGGGACAGCTCGATGCGCGCACCGGTGGCGTCGTCGTAGTGCGTGATCAGCGGTTTCGGCGCCCCGCTGACCAGCAGCGGACCGAGCAGTGCCTGGGTAACGCTCATGGTGCGAGCGTAACGGTCACGGTCCGAGGTCGAAGTCGCGGAGCCGTCCGCGGCCGGAGATCCCGAGCTTCGGCAACATCTTGTGCAGGTGGTACCCGACAGTTCGGTTGCTGATGAACAACCGGGCGGCGAGCTCGCGGTGCTCAGCCCCGGGCGCGAGCGCGGCACTTCGCGTTCCTGCGCCCTCAGCGCCGCTGTACCGTCACGGCGCGCCGATCTGCCGCAGGCGCGCAGCTCCGGCCGGGTGGAACCGGAGGGGTGCAGATGATCATGCTGGCGCAGGCCAGCAGGTGCGGCACGTTTTTGACCGACAGGAAGATCCCGCGTTCGTTGGTGAGGTGCAGTTCGTCGAAGTCCTTCGGCCGCATCTCGTGCAGCGGCGCGGACTTGGTGATGCCAGCGTTGTTGAAGGCGATGTCCAGGCTGGGCGCGGCGGCGGGCGCGGGCCGAGTGGCGGGCGCGGGCCGGGTGGCGGGCCCGGCGGGGTAGGCAGGGTAGGCGGGCAGCGTCGCACCGGTCACAGCGCCGACGGCACCCACCGCGCCTGCGACGGTGGCGATGCCGAGCAGGGCGCGGCGGCTCCGGCGCACCGGCGGGCGATGGTTTCTTCTTCTGTGACAGGTGAACCCGTCATGACGCCGGGGGAGACCCTTGCCGGAAGCGATGTCCCCCGTGAGTGCTTTTGGCCGCCACAGCAACCGAAACCACTCCCGCGCGTCGATCAGCGGCGTCCCTGACCAAGTACCGAGGGCGGCGATTTCGCGCGGAATCGGCGTCACGCCGGATGGCGGGCGAGTGCGAGCACTTCAACGACGTGGTCGAGGTCGTAGCCGAGGTGCTAGTTGACGCAAGGGATTCCACCGTCGGATGTGATCGGCTGCTGGGTGCGCGCCGTGCCGTCCAGGCGCAGCCGTGGCGTCGCGGCCAGCCGCGGCGGTCCGGGAATGATCAGCTTGCCGAAGAAGGCCTGCGCCGCCGTCGGCTCAACGCTGACGATGTACTGCCCGCGGTCGTCGCGGGCGCCGTTGTCGATCACCGGCATCGTCACGAACGTGACCCGCCCCGCGGCCACTTCCTGCATCTGCTGCACGAAGCCCAGCGGGTCCCAGCCGTCGTCGAGCACCACCGCGCGGCGGGTGGCCTGCACCAGGTCGTTGATCACCTCGGGGTCGGCGAGCGCGCCGGTGGACAGCACCTTGCTGGCCAGCCCGGCCATGAACACCTGCTGGCGCACGATCCGGTCCAGGTCGCCGCGCGGTAGGCCATGCCGCTGCCGCACGAACGCCAGCGCGTCGCCGCCGGTGATGGTGTGCCGTCCCGCGGTGAAGTCCGCGCCAGAATCTTTGTCGCTGGTGGCCTGCTGCAGGCAGACGTCGACCCCGCCGACGGCCTCGGTGAGCTCGAAGAACCCGAGCAGGTTGATCTCCGCGTAGTGGTCGATGCGCAACCCGGTGAGGTTCTGCACGGTCTGCACCAGCGCGCGCTGCCCGGCCAGCCGCGCGTTGTGCTCGACCTCCGCCTCCGGCATGCCGTCGGCCCGCAGCTTGGCCGCCGTGGCGCCCTTCGTCAGCCCGTAGACGGCGTTGATCTTCTCCGGACGGCTGCCAGGCACGTTGGTGTAGGTGTCGCGCGGAATCGACACGGCGGTCGGCTGCGTGGTGTTGTGCGGGATCCGGATCACCACGAGGCTGTCCGTGTTCAGGCCCCCGGCCGCCTCGGTGCGCAGCTGCTTCAGCACGCCCTCCGGCAGCGGGTTGCCCTGCGCATCGGCGCGGCTGTCGCTGCCGACCAACAGAACGTCCGTCGCGCCGTCGTCGGCGGGTGGCGTCTGCGGCACGTCGGCGAGGACCTTCGCCGAGCTGACGTCGCTGAGCCGGTCGACCACGATCCAGCCGATGGCGGTGAGGGCGAGCACGACGGCCGAGATCAGCGCGATCGCGCTTCGTCCGGCGATGCGGATTCCGGACCGGCGCGGATGGCTCGATGCCGCAGCGTCCGGCTCCTGTTCCGGTTCGCCCACTTCGTTCTCCCCCAACCGTTGTCCTGCCGACGAACTAGGTTAACCGCCCGGAAATCCCCTGGCGGCAGCACGGCGGTTAACCGTGGCTGAAACCTCGCGGGGGAGAGACGCCCTCACATCGCGCGCGTCGCGCCGGTCATCGCACGCAGGGCACGCCGTCCGCGGTGATAACCGGCTCCTCATCGGGTGCCGTCTGAGCCGGCAGCGGCGCGGCTTGGCGCAACCCGTCGAGCCGAACGGTCTGGGCACCGGCGAAGTTCTGCGTGCCCGGGCCCTTGTAGTCCTTGCCCAGGTAGACCTGCACGTTGCCGGCTTTGACGCTCGAGCGTGCTTCCGTGGGCACTCCGCCGAGAGCGTCCGAGACCTGCTTCGCGGCCGCCTCTTCACCGGCTGCGTAGTAGAGAACCGAACGGTCCATGGTCTCGGCATTCGAGCTGCCGCCGGCCTTGAAGCCCTGCCCGGAGATTTCGTCGAGCACCCGTGCGGCCAGGCCGCTGACGCCGGAGGAGTTGAAGACGCTGACCGAAATGTCCGCCCGGGCCTGCACCGCGATCTGCTTTTGCTGCCGTTCCTGCGGCGACAGCAGCAAATCCGCTGCGAACTGCTTGACCTCCGGGATGTTGATCGTGACGTCCTCCGACCCGGAGGAGCCGACCAGGTGCACCGGGGCGGTGAAGAACTGCACGTCGCCGCCCGCGATGCCCTGCATCTGCTGGGCGAATCCCAGCACATCGCTGGCCAGCCCGGGGTCCAGGATCACCGACTTCTGGATGGCGGTGACCAGTTCGGTCAGCTTGGCCGGGTTGGTCAGCGTCCCGGTGGACATGACCTTGCGGACGAGCGCGGACATGAAGACCTGCTGGCGCTTGCCGCGGTCCAGCTCGTTGATCAGGCCGTGTCGCTGGCGGACGAAGGCCAGCGCGTCGGCGCCCTGGATGGTCTGCTGGCCCTTGCGGAAGTTCGCACCGGACATGGGGTCCTTGGTGTCGTCCTTCAAGCAGACCTCGACACCGCCGATGGCGTTGGTCACGTCGTAGAAGCCGAGCAGGTTGACCTCGGCGTAGTGGTCGATGCTGACGCCGGTGATGTTCTCGATGGTGTGCAGCAGCAGCTGCTTGCCGGCCAGCCTCGACTTCTCGTCGAGTTCGGTCTGATCGGTGACGCCCTGTTTCTTCAGCTTCGCCACTTCGGCCTGCTTGCCGCGGTTCATCGTCTCGGTGAGCTTGGTCTTGCCCTCTCCGAGACCGATGTCGACGAGCGTGTCGCGGGGGAAGGAGATCGCGCTAGCGCTCTGCCCGCCGTTGGGGATGCGGACCAGGATCATCGCGTCGGTGAGGTCGCCGCCGTCAAAGCTGGTGCGCAGTTCCCGCAAGACGTTCTCGGGCAGCGGGTTCCCGTAGGCGTCGGTGCGGCTGTCGTTGCCGATCAGCAGGATGTCGGTGGCGCCGTCCGGGGCGCTGAGGCCTTTGCCGATGACGTCGGCGGTGGAGGTGTTGCCGCTGCCGGGTCGCAACATCGCCCAGCCGAACCCGGTGGTGCCCAGCACCAGCACGGACAACAGCGCGAACAGGGTCCGGCCGAAGGTGCGGGCGCCCCGGTGGTCGCGTCGCCGTTGCCAGACATCGCCTTCCGGGGGGAGGCGCGCGTTCCCTGAACGGGTGGAAGAACGGCGACGAGCGTCACTCTGGGCGGACCTGCGGCCGGGGCCGCCGGGCGGTGGGGCGGCTCCGCCGCGACGACTACTCGGCGGGGTGCCGCCGACCCCGGGCCGGCCTTGGGCGCCGGATCCGCGGGGCGGAACGGGTCTGCCGGGCTGACCCTGCGGGCCGCCTGGCCACCTCGGCCGGTCCTCCACGAATCCTCCTTGGCCTGCCGGCGGGCGTTACACGTTCGGGAAGTGATTTTGCTCGTGTTCCGAATGCAGGCTAGCGGTGTTCGCGGGGCGGTTGGGCAGGTCCCAGTAACAGTGGTGATATCACTCATAAGGGTGAAGCGTCTTTGTCACGTTGTGTAATGAGGGAGCCTGCTTTGTAGCTCGGTGTGTCATGCAAGACTTCGCGACGCGGACCTGCAGCGGGCCGCGAAATCCCGGCTAGGAAGGGCGCGATGCGGATTTTGGTCACCGGCGGAGCCGGTTTTATCGGCTCGCACTACGTTCGGCAGTTGCTCGGTGGTGCGTACCCCGCGTTCGCCGACGCCGACGTGGTCGTGCTCGACAAGCTCACCTACGCCGGCAACGAGGCGAACCTGGCGCTGGTCGCGGACAACCCGCGGCTGAAGTTCGTCCGCGGCGACATCTGCGACCACGAACTGGCTGGCGGCCTGATGTCCGGCGTGGACCTGGTGGTGCACTTCGCCGCCGAAACCCACGTCGACCGCTCGATCACCGGCTCGGACGCCTTCGTGATCACCAACGTGGTCGGCACCAACGTGCTGCTGCAGGCCGCGCTCGACGCCGGGGTCGGCAAGTTCGTGCACGTTTCCACCGACGAGGTCTACGGCTCCATCGCGGACGGCTCGTGGCCCGAAGACCACGCGCTGGAGCCGAATTCCCCGTACTCGGCGGCGAAAGCGGGCTCGGACCTGCTGGCCCGCGCCTATCACCGCACCCACGGCCTGCCGGTGTGCATCACCCGCTGCTCCAACAACTACGGGCCCTACCAGTTCCCGGAGAAGGTGCTGCCGCTGTTCATCACGAATCTGATGGACGGCATCCAGGTGCCGCTCTACGGCGACGGGCTCAACGTGCGGGACTGGCTGCACGTCAGCGATCACTGCCGGGGCATCCAGCTGGTGGCCGAGTCCGGGCACGCGGGCGAGGTCTACAACATCGGCGGCGGCACCGAGCTGACCAACAAGGAGCTGACCGAGCGGCTGCTGGCAGAGCTGGGCCTCGACTGGTCGGTGGTGCGGCCGGTCGCCGACCGCAAGGGCCACGACCGCCGCTACTCGGTGGACCACAGCAAAATCGTCGAGAAACTGGGGTACGCGCCGCAGGTCGACTTCGAGACCGGGCTGCGCGAGACGATCCGCTGGTACCGGGACAACCGCGGCTGGTGGGAGCCGCTGAAGGCCCGATCGGCGGTGGCTCGATGAGCCGCCTCGCCGTGCTGGTGCCCGGCGGCCGCGGCCAGCTGGGCTCGGAGCTGGCCCGGATCCTCGCCGCGCGGGCGGGGGCGCTGGTGCACCGGCCGGGTTCCGGCGAACTGGACGTAACCGACGCCGAGGAGGTCGCCGACGCGGTGGGTTCCTTCGCGGAGACGGCGAAGGACGCGGACCTGCGACCGGTAGTAATCAACGCCGCGGCTTATACGGCGGTGGACGCGGCCGAGTCCGACCCAGACGGCGCGGCCCGGATCAACGCCGAAGGCGCGGCCTTGCTTGCGAATGCGTGCCGGAGCAGCGGTCTGCCCCTGGTGCACGTGTCGACGGATTACGTGTTCCCCGGTGATGGGATCCGGCCGTACGAGCCGACGGACCCGACCGGGCCGCGATCGGTCTACGGGCGCACCAAGCTCGAAGGCGAACGGGCCGTACTGGAGTCCGGCGCGCGGGCCTGGGTGGTGCGCACGGCGTGGGTGTACGGCGCGAGCGGCAAGAACTTCCTGAAAACGATGATCCGCCTATCCCGGGAGCGCGACACGCTGTCCGTTGTGGACGATCAGATCGGCTCGCCGACGTGGGCGGCAGACCTGGCGAGTGGCCTGCTGGAGCTGGCCGAACGGCTCGCCGAACGCCGCGGGCCCGGGCAGAAGGTGCTGCACTGCACCAATTCCGGCCAGGTGACCTGGTACGAGTTCGCGCGGGCGATCTTCGCGGAACTCGGCTTGGATGAGAACCGCGTCCACCCGTGCACCACGGCGGACTTCCCCCTCCCGGCGCACCGTCCGGCCTACTCGGTCCTGTCCGACGCGGCCTGGCGAGAGGCGGGCCTGGCCCCGATGCGCACCTGGCGGGAAGCCCTGACGGCGGCCTTCGAGAAAGACGGTGAAACCCTCCGAACCCGCTGACCAGCCACCAGAAGGCGAGTCGCCCCTGCAGGGCCGCTTCGACGCGATATCGGCTGGTGCGGCCTGGTGCGGTGTGCGCAATGGGTATCGCCGAGCCCTGTGGGGGCGAGGAAGGAAGGCCGGGTGGCCCTGGGGCATTACCGCCTGGCCTGATGCCTGTCTGGGGTCGTTCAGCCTGCGGCGAGTTGGTATGCGTTCAGGGTTGCTTCGGCGCAGGTTCGCCAGGTGAAGGATTTTGCTTGGGCACGGCCCGTTTCCGCGTCTGGGGGACTGGTCAGGGCTTGGTGCAGGGCTTCGTTGAGGGCCGTCGGGTCGCCGCCGGGGAAGCGGATCGCTTGGCCCGCCGTGACTTCGCGGAGGGCTGGGATGTCCGAGCACACCACCGGCGTGCCGCAGGCGAGTGCTTCCAGGGCCGGCAGGCCGAACCCCTCGTCGCGGGAGGGGAGGACGAGAGCGCTGGCTCCGGCGACCAGGCGGCGCAGGTGGTCTTCCGGGAGGTAGCCGGTGCGGATGACCCCATTGCGGATTCCTGCCTTGCCGGGGCCCGCGATGACCAGTGGCGGTAGGCCCGACCCGTTGGCTTCCAAGGATTCCAGCAGCCCCTGGAGTCCTTTGCGAGGGCCCTGTGCGCCGACGAACAGCAGGTACTCCGACGGAAGTCCGTAGTGGACCCTGAGCTCGAAATCCATTGGTGTTGCGGAGAACCACTCCGGATCGACGCCGAGCGGAGTTACCGCGACCTTGCACCGCGGCACGTCGAGGCGGAAGCTGAGGGCATCGGCGACCGCAGCCGTCGGCGTGCACACCACCCGCGCCCGCCGGGCGGAGCTGCGCACGAGCTCGGGCAAGTCGGGCTCGGCCAGCGATGGGTCGTCCAGGAACGCAAGGTCGTGCACGGTCACCACTCCGCCCGCTCGGATCGACGGTGGCAGCACGAAGTTCGTGCCGTGCACCACCTGCGCCGCCCCGGCGAGCAGTTCCACCGGCGGGAAAGTTCCCAGCTGCCAGAGCTTCCGCAGGACACGCGCCGGGACCGGCGGCCCCACCGCGCGCGTTCCGGCCGGGGCCAGCGAACGCAACTTCCGCCAGCCGCGCGTGGTGAGCCCGATCAGTCGAACGTCCGCAAAGGATGCGAGCTCAGCCACCAGGGACGCGGTGTAGCGACCGATCCCGGTGCGTCGACCGAGCAGCGGGGTGCCGTCCAGCAGGACGCGCAGGTCAGCGGCCACGGAACCGCTCGCCAACGAGCCGCCGGAGCCGACCGGTCGCCCGCTTCGCGACCTCGAAAGGCCCGCCCGCGTCGAGGTATTCGCGCAGCAGCGCGATGTCGCGTCGCACCGTCTCGACCCGGTTCAGTTGCGGGCTGCGCACGAGCGGCGCGCTCGCCTTGAGCCGGTCCGCGGCCGGGCGCGGGTCGCGGCAGAACTCCGTCAGCGGCGCGAGCACCGACTCCCAGGTGAACCGCTCGCGGACCGGGGCGATGCGGCGGCGGCACTTGGCGGCGAACTCCTCGTCGTAGAGCACCTTCTCCAGCGCCGCGGCCAGCGCGTCCGGATCCCCGGCCGGCACCACGACCCCGATGCCCTCCTCGCGTACCAGGTCGGCGAACGAGTCGCCGTCGGTGGTCACCACCGGCAGCCCGGACCACAGGTAGTCCAGCACGCGGGTCCGGAACGCGAACGTCGTCTCCACGTGCTCGAAGTGGGTGGTGACGCCGCAGTCCGCATCGAGCAGGTAGTTCTGCCGCTCGCCGTAGGGAACCCAGGTCTCGTTGAAGAACACGAACTTGTCGGTCAGCCCGAGCCGCAGGGCCAGGCCGCGGGTCTGCTCGGCCATGCCCATCTCCGGGACGTCCGGGTTCGGGTGCTTCATGCCGAGGAAGAACAACCGGACGTCGTCGTGCTGCTGGGAAAGCCGGTGCACCGCGTGCAGCAGCGTCAACGGGTCGAACCAGCTGTAGACGCCGCCGGCCCACAGCACCACCTTGTCCTCGGCCGCGATGCCGGACCGGTTGCCCTTGATCGCAGGGCCGGTGCGGCGCGGCGCCACCGACGGCAGGCCGAACGGCACGACCGAGAGCAGCGAGCGGACCGTCGGGTCGTTGTCGTACAGGCCGGGGGTCAAACGTCCCAGCGAGGCGAGGTGGCCCAGCCAGAAGTGCCGCTGCCGCTCCGAGGCGCAGAGGAAGAAATCGCCGCGCAGCAGTTGTGCGTTGAGCACCTTGGTGACGCCGGCCAAGTCCTTCGCGCGGCGCTCGTCGTCGGTGTCGCGGCCTTGTTCCAGCAGTTCCAGGTGCATCGGGTCGTAGACGTCGCACACCACGACCTTGGTGGACCCGACGTGCTTGAGGGCTGGCACCATCTCCATCACGTGGCCCTGCAGCACCACGACGTCCGCCCAGTCGACATGGGCGCCGAGCTCGCGCGGTTTCGCCGCGACCACTGCGAAATCCGACTCCGGCGGGCTGACCAGCGCGTTGACGCTGACCAACCGGACCTCGTGCTCGGCGCAGAGGACATCGGCCATGTGCCACGCGCGGATCGCCGGGCCGGCCATCCGCTCGGTGACTGCGTCGCCGGTGATCACCACGACCTTCCGCGGGCGGCCAAAGACCCCGTCCAGCTCGAACGCCTCGACCAGGGCGTCGTGCGCGGCCAGGTAGCGCGGCAGCGGGTAGGCGGGCTCCATCGCCTTGCGCATCAGCGGCACCAGGTCCGCGTCGGTGCGCACGCGCGCCTGCTGCTCCTGCTCTCGGGACTGCTTCAGCGACGGCAGCATCTCGACGAACTGGTCGATGGCCAGCATCCCGGCCAGCGCGGAGCGGTCGATCGGTACCGGGCTGTAGTCCTCGCGGTCGCCGCGCCGGGTGATCTCCAGTTGCGTCGGGTCGATCTCGCCGCGCGCGGTGGCCCGCCGCACGGACAGCGCCATAGCGGCGGGCAGCGCCTTCGCCAGCGTCTCGTCGGAGACGTTCTTATAGAGCGCCGCCAGCGCGTTGCGCTCCAGCAGGTAATGCTCCCGGGCCGAGGACACCTCGGTCATCGACGCGTGGTGGCGGTGCAACGTCAACGAACTCGGCTCGTAGCGGACCCGCCAGCCGCGCAGGTTCAACCGCCAGCCGAGGTCGACGTCCTCGTAGAACATGAAGAAGCGCTCGTCGAAGCCGTCGAGGGCGGCGAACAGATCGGCCCGCACGAACAACGCAGAACCGGTCCCGAACAGCACGTCCCGTGCCGCGTCGTGCGAACCGTCGTCGACCTCGCCCGCGTGGCGTTTGTAGCCCATGCCGAACCATGTCAGGCCGCCGTCGACGAAGTCGATGTGCCGACCCTCCCAGTCCAGGACCTTGCTGGCGACCGCGCCCACGGTCGGCTCCGACCGCAGCACCGCGACGGCTGCCCGAACCCAGTCGCGGTCCGGCTTGGCGTCGTTGTTGAGGAAGGCCAGCACCTGGCCGGTGGCGTTGCGTGCCGCGAGGTTGCACCCGCCGGCGAAGCCGAGGTTGGTGTCCGACTCGATCAGCCGCACCTCCGGCGCGGCGGCCCGGATCTGCTCGGCGCTGCCGTCACCGGAGGCGTTGTCGACGCAGATCACCTCCAGCCGGTCGGCCGGGTAGTCGAGATCCTCACGGAGCGCTCGCAGGCAGGTGATGGTGTCGTGCGTGCCGCGGTAGTTGACCACGATCACCGACACCACGGGCAGGTTGCTGCGGTCGGACAATTCAGCCACGTCCTAAAGCGTGCACCATCACCCGGCGCGGCCTGCGGGGTGTCGGAGAAAATCGCGACCATCCCGACACCTCGGACCGCCCGACCAACACAACGTGGCGTGTGGGTGCCGGTGGGTGTGTTGGGTGGTGCGAACGGACTGTTGGCGCCGTCTAGCGGGGTGCATAGGCCGTTCGCTCCACTGAAAATGCTCGATGGCGCTTGTGGTGTGGGTGATTTGGATCGCATTCGTTGCATTGTCCGGTCGGATTCGGACACACCGGGGCGTGTGGGTTCGGGTGGGTGTGTTGGGTGGCGCGAACGGACTGTCGGCGCCGTCTAGCGAGGTGTATAGGCCGTTGGCTTCACCCAACGAGCGGCGAATGCGTGCCGGGAGGGGATGGACTCAAGCACCTGCCCACGTCTGCCAGATTTCGTGCCGCGGAACCCGGGCCGCCCGGCCGATCTGACGCCGGGCGCGGAGCGCCGCGGGCAGGCCCACCACGACCTCGGCAAGCACGCCGAGCCGCAAGGCGACGCGGAAGTTCGCTGCGTCGGGAACGAAACGATTCCCGGTTGCGCGCCGCAACGGCAAGGCGAAGGTGATCGCCGCGAAGCGGGCGAGCTCTCGCACCGCGACCGCAGCGGGAGCGCAGCGAAGCAGCGTGAGCAGGCGGTTCCGCTCGTTCCAGCGGTGGAACAATGCTGAACCCGGCAGCGCCGTCGCGCCGTGCAGGTGCGAGGCGGCGGCGTCGAGCGCGGGGATGATCCGATGCCCGGCTAGGCGGAGCCGCCACGCAGTGTCGGTGTCCTCGTAGTAGCAGAAGAAGTGAGCCGGCACGCCACCGGCGGAACGGAGGTGCGCGGTGCGCAGCAGCGCCGCGCCACCGCAGAAGCCGAACACGCCGCCGGAGGCATCAGGCGCGTCAGCGCCGTGGCCGTCGGCGGTGAGGCGCAGGCCGGCGGACTGCACGCGGCCGTCCGGCGTGCGGAGCACGGAGGACGCTGCGGCGGCGGAGCCGTCCGCGTCGAGCGCGCCTTCGAGCGCCGCGAGCCAGCCAGAGGCTGGCGCAGCGTCGTCGTTTAGCCACGCGACGTAAGGGGTGCGGATGCGGTCGAGCGCGGCGGCGATTCCACCGGCGTAGCCGGTGTTGCGGCGTAGCCGCAGCACTTCCGGCGCTGATGGATGGGCGGCGATCAGATCGGCTGTGCCGTCGTCGGAGGCGTTGTCGACCACGAGTGTCTGATGTGGACGGTCTTGGGTCGCCAGTGCGTCCAGGCACGCCTCGATGTGGTCCCGCCCTCGCCAGGTCACCACGACCACGGTGCTGCGCACCCGTTCCGACGCCGTCACGCCCGAAGACGTTACGCACCAGCACCACTGAGCTGCTCGCAGTCCCCGGCCCTCGATCTCGCACAGCCTTGACCACCTGCGGTAACGGCCCGGTCGGCGGCTTCACGGGGGCCGCGCTGGACGTCGAGCTCGGAAACCGGCGGTCGTCCCAGCCTGCGGGTGCGGGAAGCTGTGCGGGTGCCTGAGCTCGTCACGATCGCCGAACAGCTGCTCGCCCCGGTTCCCGGCGGAACCGGGCGCTATACCCGGGAGCTGCTGCGCGCGATGGCCGAAACCGCGCCTAGCAGGTGGGAGCTGAGTAGCGTCGTCAGCCGTGGCGGCGATCCCGAAGCTGCCCGGGTTCCCGGCGTCCACGGGCCGCGAGTGCTGCCGGTCCCGCGCCGCGCGCTGATCGCCGCTTGGGAGCGGGGGGTCCCGTTCTGGCCGGGCGGCGATTCGGTGCACGCCATGACGCCCCTCTCGCCACCTGCGAAACGCGGGCGCGGTCTGGTGGTGACCGTGCACGACACGGTTCCGTGGACGCATCCGGAAACCCTGACGCCGCGCGGAGTTTCCTGGCACCGGCGGGCGATCAGCCGCGCCGCGCGGCACGCCGACGCACTGGTCGTGCCGACCGCCGCAGTGGCCGACGATCTCGCGAAGCGCATCCCGATCAACGCTCGCCTGCAGGTCATCGGCGCAGGCGTCACCCCTTCCCTGCTGGTAGAACCCGACACTGCCACCGTCGCGGAACTGGCGTTGCCCGCGCGGTACGTGCTGGCGATCGGCACGGTCGAGCCGCGCAAGGGCTACGAACACCTGGTGCGGGCGATGGCCGAACCCGGCGCCCCGGACATGCCGCTGCTGATCGTCGGCCACCGCGGCTGGGGCGACGTCGACTTGCCGCGGATCGCCGCCGAGTGCGGTGTGCCACATGTGCGCGTGCTGGAGTCGGTTTCCGATGCCGAACTCGCCGCCCTGCTGCGGAACGCGACGGCGCTGGCCGCACCGAGCCTCGCGGAAGGCTTCGGCCTCCCGCTCGTCGAGGCGATGGCGCTCGGCGTGCCGATCGTGCATTCCGATGCGCCGGCACTGGTTGAGGTCGCAGGTGGAGCCGGTGTAACTGTCCCGCGTGCCGACCCGTCCGCGCTCGCCGCAGCCCTGCGCACCGTCATCGACGATCCCACTCGCCGGGACGAACTGATCGCGGCAGGAACCCGGCGGGTCGCGGATTTCACCTGGCGGCAGGCGGCGCTGGAAGTCTGGCGCGTGCACCTCGACATCGCCGGCTGATTTCGTGCAAGCCAGGAACCCGAGCGTTGGCGCACCGGGCAAAGCAGGGCAGAACACATTTTCGCCTACTCGTCACAGACCCGGGCATCCGCACCGTAATCTGCTCAGGTGCACATAGGCGAGCCGCACATTCTCATCGACGCCACCGCAGTTCCCGCGGATCGAGGCGGTGTCGGCCGGTACGTCGACTCCCTGCTGGCGGCCCTGGACGCGGACGGCGCCCGGCTCACCGTCACCTGCCAACCGCGCGACGCGGAGCTGTACGCGACCCTCGCGCCGAACGCCGAAGTCGTGCCCGCCACCGAAGCCGTCGCCACCCGGACCGCCCGCCTGACCTGGGAGCAGACCACCCTGCCGCTGCTGGTGCGCCGACTCGGGATCGACGTCCTGCACTCGCCGCACTACACGACGCCACTGGCCAACCCGGCCGCGTCGGTGGTCACCCTGCACGATGCGACGTTTTTCACCAACCCGGCGGTCCACTCGCCGGTCAAGGCCAGGTTCTTCCGCGCGTGGACGCGCACCGCGCTGCGCCGCGCAACGCTGTGCATTGTGCCGAGCAAGGCGACAGCGGCAGAGTTGTCCCGCGCCGTAGGTGCAAACCGCGTCCGCATGCCGGTCATGTACCACGGCGTCGACCCGGACCGGTTCCACCCGCCGACACCGGAGGAGATCCGGGAGGTGCGCGAGCGGCTGAGACTGCATGACCAGCCGTACGTGGCGTTCCTCGGCGCGCTGGAACCGCGAAAGAACGTGCCGGCGTTGATCCGCGGCTTCATGCTGGCCTGCCAGAGCCGGACCGACTCGCCGGCGCTGGTGCTGGCCGGTCAGCCGGGCTGGGACACCCGCGTTGAACGGGCGCTGGAGGCCGTGCCGCACCGGATCCGGGTGATCCGGGCCGGTTATCTGCCGTTGAAGCAGCTGGCCGGTTTCCTCGGCGGCGCCCACCTGGTTGCGTACCCGAGCATCGGCGAGGGCTTCGGCCTGCCCGTGCTGGAGGCGATGGCCTGCGGTGCCGCAGTCTTAACGACGCGGCGGCTGAGCCTCCCCGAGGTCGGCGGCGACGCCGTCGCCTACTGCGGCGTGGGCGCGGGCGACATCGCGGCGGGCCTGACGGAGCTGCTGGACGACCCGGCCCGCCGAGCGGCGCTGGCCACGGTGGCCCAACTCCGCGCGAAGGAGTTCACCTGGGCGGCCTGCGCGACCCAGCACCGCGCGGCCTTCGCCAGAGCCCACCACATCCACACCCGCACCCGCTGATCACGAGCAGCTCCGCCTCGTGAGTGCTTTGGGCTGCCCTGGCGACCCCCTGCGCATGATTTCTGACCAGGCAAAACGTGTCTTCCGTTCGGTGCGCGGACGATGAATCCCACATGGAACTCCGGTCGGGTGGCTCTCCGGTTGGCGGCGTTGGGCAGAATGTGGTGGCGTGACCGATGCGCGTACCTATGGCGACGAACTCGCCGTTGTCTCCGTGACCTACTCCCCGGGCGAGACCCTGAAACGGTTCCTCGACACCCTGGACAAGGCGACGGACCGGTCGGTCCGGGTGATCCTCGCCGACAACGGCTCCGCCGACGGCGTTCCGGAACACGCCGCCGCAGCACGTGCGAACGTCGACTTCGTGCCCACCGGCGGCAACCTCGGCTACGGCGGCGCGGCCAACCGCGGCGTGGCCGAGCTCGGCGACGAGTACGGCTGGGTCGTGATCGCCAACCCCGACCTGGAGTGGGGTGCCGGTTCACTCGACGAACTCCTAGCCGCCGCCAAGCGCTGGCCGCGCGGGGGATCGTTCGGCCCGCTGATCAAGGAACCCAACGGCGAGGTCTACCCGTCGGCCCGGCTGCTGCCGTCGATCGGCCGCGGCGCCGGACACGCGCTGCTGGGCAAGATCTGGCCGAAGAACCCATGGTCCAGCGCCTACCGCCAGTCCGAGGCGGCGATCACCGAGCGACCGGCGGGCTGGCTGTCGGGTTCCTGCCTGCTTCTGCGCCGCGAGGCCTTCGACTCAATCGACGGTTTCGACCCGCGCTACTTCATGTACTTCGAGGACGTCGACCTCGGCGATCGGCTGGGCAGGAAGGGCTGGCTCAATGTCTACGTGCCGAGCGCGGAGATCATGCACATCGGCGGGCACTCCACCTCGGGCTCCTCGAAGCGAATGCTGGTCGAACATCACCGCAGCGCCTACCGCTACCTCGCCGACCGCTACCGGGGGCCGGTCTGGGCCCCGCTGCGGTTCGCGTTTCGGGCGGCGCTTACCGTCCGCGCGCGCATCGCGGCGCGCTGAGTGCGAGTGGCGTCCTCCGCACGGGCATTGCCGTCGCAGCCCCGCGCTCGCAGCACAGCCTCAGTGGGGGTACTGGTTCGCCTGCGAACCCAGTGGTCCGAACTCATTCGGTCCACGCTGCGCGTGGTACGGGTTCGGCGGCAGATGTTGCTGGCCCTGCCCGTAATCCTCCGTCGGCCAGCCGTCGTGTTGTGGCTCCAGCCGCTGGCGTGGGGACTGGTTCTGAGGGCGCTGCCGGGGTTGCTGGCCCTGCGAGGGGAGCACCTGCGTGATGTCCGCGGAATCGGCCTGGTTGACGACCTCGCGCGGGATGCGAACGGTGCTCGCGGCATCCATCGGCGAGGTGGCATTGTCGGGGGTGACGACGAACGCGCCACGTGCCCGCGCGCGAGCAAGTGCTTCATCGGCTCGGCGGCGCGGGTCCATGTGGGTGCCCTCTCAGTCGTTCGCAGTCGGTAGTTCGCGTGGGCGGGCTCGAGGTGGACACGGCCGCTGCGCGGGCGAGCCCGGTGTTGATTATGCCGTTCCCCTGCCAGAGTATTCCCCCAATGGGTTTTCGTCACTGAAGTCCATCAGGTGGAGGAGGATCAACGCCGATGTCCGCGGATTCGCAGGACCCGGCCGCGTCGCCGACGGCGGAAGCGGTAGTGCTGGTAGGTGGTCGGGGCGTGCGGCTGCGGCCGCTGACCCTGTCGGCGCCCAAGCCGATGTTGCCCACCGCCGGAGTCCCTTTCCTGAGCCACCTGCTGTCCCGGATCCGGGCGGTCGGCATCGAGCACGTGGTGCTCGGCACGTCCTACAAGGCGGAGGTGTTCGCCGAGCACTTCGGCGACGGATCCGAGTTCGGCCTGCGTCTGGAGTACGTCGCCGAGCCGGAGCCGCTGGACACCGCGGGCGCGATCCGCAACGTGGCGGACCGGCTCACCGCCGACGACGTGCTGGTGTTCAACGGCGACATCCTCTCCGGGGTGGACCTGGCGAAGCTGCTGGAAACCCACCGCGGCGCCGCGGCGGACGTGACGATGCACCTCGTCAAGGTCGCCGACCCACGCCGGTTCGGCTGCGTGCCCACCGACGCCGCCGGGCGGGTCACCGCGTTCCTGGAGAAGACCGAGGACCCGCCGGTCGACCAGATCAACGCGGGCTGCTACGTGTTCCGCCGCGAGGTGATCGACACGATCCCGGCCGGGCGGCCGGTGTCGGTGGAGCGCGAGACCTTCCCCCAGCTGCTGGCCTCGGGCGCGCACGTGCAGGGCTACATCGACACCTCGTACTGGCTGGACATGGGAACCCCGGCGGCGTTCGTCCGCGGCTCGGCGGACCTGGTGCTGGGCGCGGCGCCGTCGAACGCGCTGCCCGGTGAACGCGGCGAGGCGCTGGTGCTGGACGGCGCGGAGGTCGCCGCCGATGCGGAAGTCTGCGGTGGGACCGCGGTGGGCAAGGGCAGCGTCGTGGAGACCGGGGCGCGCGTCGTCGAATCCGTGCTCTTCGACGGGGTTCGCATCGAGCGCAACGCCGTGATCGAGCGGAGCGTGATCGGCAGGGGCGCGACGATCGGTGCGGGTGCCGTGCTGCGCGACGCGATCGTCGGTGACGACGCGCGGATCGGTGCGGACTGCGAGCTGCTGAACGGGGTGCGGGTGTGGCCGGGCGTTGAGCTGCCCGACCGCGGCGTCCGCTTCTCCGGGGACTGACGGCGTACTTTCGGAGCAGCATGACTGATGCCCTGACCCGAACCTGGCGCCCGTCCTACCCGCTGGACCTGCCGCGGGTGCTGGCACCGTTGCGCCGGGGCAGCGGTGATCCGACCACCCGGGTGGATGCGTCGGGCGAGGTGTGGTGGGCAACCACGACCCCGACCGGCCCGACGACGCTGCGGCTGCAGAAGGACGGCGCCGCAACGGTGACCGCGACGGCGTGGGGGCCGGGCGCGCGTTCGGTGCTGCACAACGTCCCGCACCTGCTCGGGGACTCCGATGACGACACCGGTTTCGTCGCGGTGCACGACGTCGTCGAACGCGGCCGGCGCGCATCGCGGGGAGTGCGGTTGTGCGCTTCGGGGCGGGTTTGGGACGTTCTGGTCGCCGCGGTGCTGGAGCAGAAGGTCACCAACCGGGAGGCGTGGCGATCCTGGCGGGAGCTGTGCTGGCGCTTCGGCAGCCGCGCCCCGGGGCCGGTGGAGAAGCTCTGGGTGGCGCCTGATCCGTTGCAGCTGCGCCGAATCCGGGACTGGGAGTGGCATCGAGCGGGCATCGATGGAGCCCGCCGCCGCACGCTGATCGCCGCCGCGTCGGTGGCCGGACGCCTGGAGCGAGCGGTCGAGCTGCGCGGAGTCGGCGGTCGGGAGCTGCTGCAGAAGGTTCCGGGCATCGGCCCGTGGACGGCGGCGGAAGTCGCGCAACGGGCCTGGGGCGACCCGGACGCGGTCAGCGTCGGCGACTTCCACCTGCCGACGATCGTCGGCACGGCACTGGTCGGCCACCCCCTGGACGACGAAGGGATGCTCGAAGCCCTGGCCCCGTACGAAGGCCACCGCCACCGAGCGGTCCGCTACCTCGCAGCGGCAGGTGTCAACCGCCCTCGCTACGCCCCGAGAATGCCGATCCGCAACTACCGCACCATGTGATTGGAACAAGAACCCCTGAGTGCTTTTGGGCGATATAGCCGCGATATAGCCCCAAAAGCACTCACAGTCGTTTACCTGGCACCCCCTGAATTACCCGCGGGCTTGGGCTGCGGTGATCAGGGGGCCGAGGTCGGTTTCTTCGGGGAGCGCGTTCACCGGCCACCAGCGGAGGTCGAGGGACTCGTCGCTGCGGGCCGGTTCCGCGCCTTCCGGGGCCCGCACGATGAAGCGCACGTCGAAGTGGCGGGTCGGCTTGCCCAGCGAGCAGGTGATCGGGTGCACGTCCAGGTGCACCGGCTCCGGGTCCACGACCAGACCGCCCACACCGGATTCCTCGGTCGCCTCGCGCAACGCGGCACCCGCCAGCGACATGTCCTCCGGCTCGCAGTGGCCGCCGAGCTGCAACCACATGCCCACCCGTGGGTGCAGCGTGAGCAGCACGTTCTCGCCCTCGGCGTCGAACAGCACGGCCGACGCCGTCACGTGGCCCGGCTCGCACGCCCGCAGGCAGGCGTCCTCGCGCGCGTCCAGCAAGGTCAGGAAGCAATGACGCAGTGCCTCCTGCTGCGGATCGTCCGGTCGCCACTCGCCGAGCACGCGCAGCGCGTCCGCGTGAAGTCCGCTCACAGCTCCAACAATCCGTCGTCGAGATCCCGCGGCTCCCGGGGGCCGGCGACGGGCTCCGCGGCATGGCCCACCGCCACCGCGCCCAACGGCTCCCAAGATTCGGGCAGGTCGAGCGAGGCCCGCACGACTTCCGGGCAGAACAGCGTCGAGGACACCCAGCACGAGCCGAGCTCCTCGGCCGCCAGCGCGACCAGCAAGCCCTGCACCGCCGCGCCGCCGGCGACGGTGAACATCTGCCGCTCCGCCTCGGTGCGCTTCGGGTCGGGGTAGTCGTGCGAGCCCTCGCGGACCAGGAACGGCAGCACCAGCTCCGGCGCCGCGTAGAGCAGATCGCCGCGCCCGACCCGGCGCTGCGCCGCCTCCTCGGAGATGCCGTCGGCGCGCAGGTCTTCCAGCCAGGCGGTGCGCATCGCGTCCAACAGTTTCGTCCGAAGTGGACGATCGCGCAGCCAGACGAACCGGACCGGGCGGGTGTGATGCGGCGCGGGTGCGGTCAGCGCGGCACCGACGGCGCGGCGTATCGCGTCGGCGTCCACGAGGGTATCGGCGAACGAACGCACCGAGCGGCGTAACAGCACCGCCTCGCGGCGACCCTGCGCCAGCGCTTCCGCCGTGCCCATCCGGAACAGGTCTTCTTCGACGGGACGCACCAGATCGCGGGCACTCGACCCGTCGGCGGTGGTGGACATCCCGCGCACCACGGCGACCGGGACCGCCCCCAGCTTGCCCTTGACCAGGTCGGCCGCCCCGGCGATCTCGTCGGCCACCGCGACCTCGGTTACCGCCAGCTCGTTGCCCTGCGAATCGGTGGCGCCCGCGTAGCGGTGCAGCACGCGCAGACCGGCGGCGCCGATCGCCACATCGGTCTGCCCGACCCGCCAGGCGCGGCCCATCGTGTCGGTCACCACGACCGCGACCTGTACGCCGAGGCGCTCGGCTAGCCCGGCGCGCAGCTTGCGCGCGGACTCATCCGGGTCTTCCGGCAGCAGCGCGATCTGGTCCAGCGCGACGTTCGAGGCGTCGACGCCCGAGGCCGCCTGCACGATGCCTAGCTTGTTCTGGGTGATCATGAACCGCTCGCGGCGCGCCAGCACGTGGGTGGCCTCAGCCAGCACCAGCTCGCGGCGCAGCTTGTCGCGCAGTTCCGGGTCGCGGGGCGCTGACACCATCCGGCCCTCGACCTTCGATACCACCTTGCTGGTGACCACCACGACATCGCCGTCGCTGAGCCATGGGGCGGCGGCCGCGATCGATGCGGCCAGGTCGTCGCCCGGTCCGAACTCGGGCAGCCCCCCCACCGCGAACAGCTGCAACCCACCCGCGGCCGCGTGATCCTTCATCGCCCCTCCTGGGCAAGGTCGAAAGCCGCCTGCACCATCGCGGCGGTGGCGTCCACATCGGACATCAACAGCGGCACCGCGCGAACCCGCACTCCGGCGACGTCGGCCTCGTCTCCGGAGTGCACCAACCAGCCATCCAGGATGCCCTCGTCGCCCTGCCGGGAGCCGTAGTACCGACCGACCGCCTCGGCGGTGCTGTCCACCCCGATCGCGGTCAGGCACGCGTCCGCCATGCCCCGCAACGGCCGACCGCCGATGATCGGCGACAGCCCCACCACCGGCGCGGAGGTCTCCCGCAGCGCGGCGCGCAAGCCCGGCACCGCGAGCAATGTTCCGATGCTGACCACCGGGTTCGACGGCGCCAACAGCACAACGTCCGCCTGCGCGATCGCGTCCAGCACGGCTGGCGTCGGCTTCGCCTCGTCCGCTCCCACCGGCACGATCGCATGCGCTTTCGGCTCCGCGCGGTAGCGCACCCACCACTCCTGGAAGTGCACCGCCCGCTGGTCGCCGTGCTCGGGGGCGTCGATCGCGACGTGCGTCTCGACCCGCTCGTCGGTGACCGGCAACAACCGGACCCCAGGCCGCCAGCGGACGCACAGCGCCTCGGTCACAGCCGACAGCGAGTAGCCCGCGCGCAGCATTCGCGACCGCACCAGGTGGGTGGCGATGTCGCGGTCACCGAGCCCGAACCAGGTCGGCTCGGCGCCGTAGGCCGCCAACTCCTCCTTGACCGACCAGGTCTCGTCGACCCGGCCCCAACCCTTCTCGGTGTCGATGCCGTCGCCGAGGGTGTACATGCACGTGTCGAGGTCGGGGCAGACCCGCAGCCCGTGCATCCACGCGTCGTCGCCCACGTTGACCACCGCGGTGACCTCGTGCTCGGACTCCTGCTGCGGTTCGCCGGTCGCGGGCAAGCCCAACGCCGCTTTGACCCCGAGCAGGAACCGTGCGCCGCCGACACCGCCGACCAGAACTACGACCTTCACGGCCCCGATCCTCGCACGTCCGCCGAACCCGACGGTGAGAACCTCGATGTCTGCTAGGTCACTGCGCGGCTGCTGCTGATCGCAGCTCTCCGACGCAGACGGTGGGCTCCGCCTGGACGGGCCGGTGCGTGCTTTGGGCTCTACGGCACCCGAAAGCGCTCACGACCGGCTGGGCGGACGATCACAAGAAACCGAAGATGCTGCGGAACATTCCTTGACCAACGAGGGCCTGGAGCGCGTCGCCGCCGGCGAGGCCGAACACGAAGTAGGCGAGCCCGAAGAACGCCCTGCCGACGAACGGCACCCCGATCAGCAGCAGGAACAGCACCAGCGGCGCCCACGGCCGCGCCTTCTCGCCGAACTGCCGGGCCGGACCGGACAGCCACGGCTCGATCGCGCCGTACCCGTCCAGGCCGGGGATCGGCAGGATGTTCAGCACGAACGCGATCACCTGCAGGAAGGCCAGGTAGGACAAGCCCGCCGACAAGGCGGTCGGCATCGTAGGCACGACGGCCACGGCGATCGAGATCAGCAGGCCCAGCACCAGGTTCGTCAGCGGCCCGGCCAATGACACCATCGACTCGGTGCGTCGAGACCGCAGCGCGTGGTGGTTGATCCACACCGCGCCGCCCGGCAGCGGGATGCCGCCGAGGGCCACGAACAGCAGCGGCAGCACGATGCTCAGGACCGGGTCGGTGTAGCGCCGGGGGTCCAGCGTCAGGTAGCCCTTCGCGCGCACCGACCAGTCGCCGCCGCGGAATGCGGTGATCGCGTGGCCGAATTCGTGCAGGCACAACGAGGAGGCCCAGCCGCCGAGCACGATCAGCACCACACCGCCGACCTGGGCGGCGTTGTTCTCCAGCGTGGCGAGCACGCCGCCGAGCACGGTCAAGCCGACGAGGCCGAGGAACAGGGGGCTTACGCGCACAGCGGATTTGGTCACGCCTCCAGTGTCCACGAACAATTCGGTGGCCGTCCGGGCTTGTGCCCCGGCGAAGATGATGTTCGGGTGGTATTCATGATCTTGGGGGTTTTGACGGTGCTGCACAAGGAGTACCGGCGATGCGCCGAATGAGCGCATCCCCGAGGCGGAGAGGGATGTCCCCCTACGGAAGGTCTCCGCTTGACCGCAAGGAGCTACACGGGTGTAATCACAGCAGTGTCATTCGTCGCTGAATGATCGTTCCTCGGGTGGAAGCCGGTTGGATGGTTGTGGCGGCGGCCGATCGGGTACGGGAGATCCGGTCGGGCACCGGTCGATCGAGGCGCCGCCGGCGGTGAGAGGCAGGCGGTGTGGCCGATCGGCGACGGCACCGCCGCCGTCGAAGCGCGGAGTCCCCGCAGCGGGGATCGGCGACCTGTGAGCAGGAGTGCGTCCTGTTCCGGCCCTGGGGAGGGCCGGTGGGAACGGGAGAAATCGGGGGACCAACGATGTGGGAATCAGGAGATAGCCGCCTCGCGGAGCGTGGGGACGCCACCGCAGTGGAACTCGACGTCCTGGCCGAGCTGTTCGAGGCGACGGACGAAGAACAGGAATGGCAGGAGCGCGCGTTGTGCGCGCAAACCGATCCGGAGGCGTTCTTCCCGGAAAAGGGCGGCTCGACCCGGGAGGCCAAGCGCATCTGCGCGGGCTGCGAAGTTCGCTCCGAATGCCTGGAGTACGCGCTGCAGCACGACGAGCGCTTCGGCATCTGGGGCGGACTGTCCGAAAGGGAACGCCGGAAGCTCAAGCGTCGCGCGGTCTGACCGGTCGCGCCTCGCCGGCGGCGGTTCCGCTGCGACCACCAGCGCAAGCCCACCCAGTGAACGCTGTTTCATTCGGGGGGTTTTCTTCCGCTCCTGGTGCATTACCGTTCAGCGGTAGTGGATCAGTTAGCGGGAGGCATTTTGGTCGCGCCGGTGCTGGCGGTGTTGGTCTGTCACGACGGGGAGACGTGGCTGCCGGAGGTCTTCGCGGCACTGGGCGACCTGACGGAACGACCGCAACACGTGGTGGCCGTCGACACCGGCTCGAAGGACCGCACCCCGGAACTGCTCGCGCGGGCGCGCACGGATCGCGTCGTCGACGATGTGCTCACGATGTCGTGCGAAACCCAGTCCGGCGCCGCCATCGCGGAAGCGTTGGCGTACGCGACGAAGAGGTGGGCCGATCCGGGGCGCTGGTTGTGGCTGTTGCACGACGATTCCGCACCCGAACCGGAGTGCCTGGAGCATTTACTGCGAGCTGCCGAGGAAGATTCGTCCGCCGCGCTGCTCGGCCCGCTCGGGTTGGACTGGGCGGATCCCCGGCTGGTGGTGGATGCGGGCCTGAGCACCGATGCGTCCGGGCATCGGCAGACCGGCATCGGACGGTCCGAACTGGACCCCGAGCTGCTCGGCAGCGCGCCACCGGCGTCCGGTGCGCTGGCGGTGGCGACGGCCGGTGCGCTGGTGCGGCGCGATGTCTTCGAGCAGCTCAAAGGTTTCGACCTCGATCTCGCCGACAACGCGGACATCGACCTGGGTTGGCGGATCAACCTGGACGGGCACGGCGTCCGGTGGGTTCCCGCCGCGCGGATGCGGCATGCGGTCGCGAGGCGCGGTTCCCGGGCAGGGGAGCGCGCCGACCAGGTCCGCACGTTCCTGGTCAACGCTGGGATGCGGGCGTTCTTGCTCGGCCTGCCGCGACTGTTCCTCCTGACGTTGTTGCGGATGTGCGGTTTCGCGGCTCTGCGGCGGTGGAGCGAGTCGGGCGCCGAGCTCACGGTGTTGCGCGGATTGCTCGGCGGGCGGCTGAACCTACTGAAAGGAAGGGCTGCGCGCGCCGCGACGATCTCCGTCCGGCACGGCGTCCGCGGCCTGTTCACGAGTCGGTTGGCGCGGCTGCGGAACTCGGCGCGTGCCGCGTTCGAGGGTTTGGTCCGTGAACGGGTGCGGCGGGACCTGGCCTTGGGACGGGAACCGGAAGGCTGGCGGATCAAGGCCGTTGCAGAAGCGCCGCCGCAGATTGCGAAGCCAGGACGGTCGGGGCTGGTCGTAGTGCCGGCGCCGGAGACAGGGGCGCCGAAGCCGTCGCCGTCGAAGCGGGACGCGGCGCGGCCGGATCTGCTGCTCGTTCCGGTCGACCGCTGGCGGGTGCTGCGCGAGCTGCTGCTGACGCCGCCCGTGGTGCTCGCGGTCCTGCTGGCGGTATTCGCCTTGTTCACCAATGGATTGCTCGCGGACCGGTTCGGGGCCGGCCTGCAAGGCGGCAGGTTGCTGCCGGTGGCAGATCTGGCGACGACGTGGCGCGACTACCTGGCGGCCTGGCATCCGGTCAACGGTGGCACCGGCGCGCCAGCGTCCCCGTCGCTGCTGGTGCTGGCGTTGTTCGGCACCGTCCTAGGTGGACCGTCGGTGGTGGTGTCGGTCCTGCTGCTGTTCGGTGCTCCGCTCGCGGGCTTGAGCGCTTACCTGGCGGCACGTGCGATTCCGGTGTCTCGACTGCGGCGAGCCCTCGCAGCCGGTGCTTACGCCTTGCTGCCCGCGGCGTCGCTTTCCGCTGGGCAAGGGCGTTTGGACGTGGTGGTCGCGCACATCCTGGTGCCGCTGCTGCTGGCCGGGATCGCCTCATTGGTCGGGCGGTCCGACGGGCATTGGTTGGGCATGGCGTGCCTGACCGCATTGGGCCTCGCGGCCTTGGGTGCGTTCGCGCCGCTGCTGCACATCGCGTTGGTCGTGTTCGCTCTGCTTGCTTTCGTCCTTTTGCCCAGCCAAGGGCAGCGTGATCGACGCCGGGTGGCCGGGCTGATGGCGGTGGCGCTGCTGTCCTTCGCGTGCCTGCTGCCGTGGCCTTCCGTCCTGCTGCGCGACCCGAAGATGGCGTTGCACGGGATCGGTGCGCGGGTCACCGAAGATCCGGCCGGGGCCTGGCTGTTGGCATTGAGCCCGGACGGATCACCGGCGAGCCTGGTCGGCGCGTTGTTCGTCCTCGCTGCCGTCGTCGCGTTGGTCACGGCCTGGTCCCCGCGGATGCTGCCGGGGGCGGCCGTCGCGATCTTCGGTTGGGCGCTGGCGGCTTTGGTGGACAATGTTCCCGCTCAACCGATCACCGGCGTCGTGAGCACGACCGGCTGGACCGGTGGGCCGCTGGTGATCGTCGCGGCCGGGTGCGGCTGGATCGTGCTGGTGGCCCGGAAGCCGCGCGTGCCCGGCAAGATCCTGCTGCCAGTGCTGGCCGTCGGCCTGCTTGGCCTGGCGACCAGCGCCGCGTTCGCCACGATCGGCGGGCCGCTGCGCGTTCAGCGCAACACCGCCGCGGATCTGCCTGGTTCGCTGCTGATCCTCGATCCCAGCCCGCAGCCCGCACGGCTCGTGGACGGCACCGGGCCCCGCTTCGGCGACGACGACCTCGCGTCGGTCGGCACGGCTGTCGACTGGCTCCGCCAGGTCGACGACGACCTGCAGTCCGGCGACGCCGCGCGAGTGCGCGGCGCGCTCGCGGCCACGGCGGCTCGCGGCACCGGATTCATCGCGGTTCCGGCCGACTCCCGGATCCCGGAGCTCTCCGGCGGCCTGGCCACCGAGCACGAACGGCTGCCCGACGGACGGCGCGTCCTGAAGTTGCAGATGCCGAGCAGCCAGGTGGAGCTGCTCGGGCCGGACCTCGCGCGGCAGGCTCGAACTGAGCCTGCCCCGACACCAGAGGCGAGGCCGTTGCCGGTCGCCGCCGAGCTGCCGCTGTTCACGGTCCAGGTGTCCGAGGGCGGTGCCGGTCGGGCGCTGGTCCTCGGCGCGGAGAACGAGCCCGGCTGGTACGCCCGGATCGACGGGCGGCCGTTCCCGCTGGCCACCGCATGGGGCCACCAGGTGGCGATCCCGCTGCCGGGGAACGCGGCCGAAGTCCAGGTCGGCTACACCGAGACCCCCCGCACGGCGCTGCTGGGCCTGCAGTTGGCGTTCATCCTGTTTACCGTCATCGCGGCGCTCCCCGAACGCCGCCGGACTCGATCCGGGAACAGCTGACGCGCGGAGGATTCCTGTTTTCACCTGAACTCGGCGTTGTGACGTCGCAGCGCCCGCTGGCGATTCCGCCCGCTGCCTGGCGCTTTCGGCTCGTGTCAGACGGCGGCTCGCTCGTCGGTGCCCGGGATCTTGGCCGTGCTGAGCAGGTGGGCCAGCTCCGGATCTGGGCTCTAGGTGCCCATCACCGCCGGAAGTCGATGGTCACTGGCCTTCGATAACGTCGGGGTCCAGCCCGAGGTAGGTCGCGACCTGCTCGACGAGCACGTCGTGCAGCAGGTCCGCCATGTCCGTGCCGTCGCGCGCCCGTGCTTCCAACGGCCGCCGGTACAGCACGATGCGCGCACGGGTTGGCAGCCCGCGCCGGTCGACGCCCGCCGGGACGAGCCGGGCCAGCGGCACGTTGGCGTCGACCACCACATCGTCGTCCCAGACCAGCTTCTCCGGGATGGTGCTGGTGATCTCGGGCACCTCGTCGACGGCGACGTCGAGCTGGGCCAGCTCGGCATGCCAGCGCTGCTCGATCGGTTCGAGGGCCTCCAGCACCAGCGCATCGAACCGCTGCGAGCGGCTGCGCGATACCGGAACCGAAGACGGGTACAGCGGTCCGCGCAGCCCACGGCCCCGCCGGTCCCGGCGGAAGCGGCTTCGACGCAGAGATCCACGTGCGGTCACCACGGGCCGAGGGTACGCCTTCGGCCGTCAAGGTCGGGACAAGCGTCAGGGGATTCGGTGCCTGTCTCCCGACTCACTCCGCGTGACCGCCCCGACGGGAGCAGTGGCCGCCCTGTCCAGGCATAAACCGGGATCACGTGGCCGGTGCGAAGCCGTTCGACCGGCGGGCCCCCGACCTCCTCCCGCCAGCCCGGAACAACCACCGCGACCCGGACTGTTCGCGCAGAGCAGACAGGACGGAGACAGGTGCCAGCGGCGCCTATCGCGAGAGGTTTCCGCGTGCCTTCGCCGCGCGCCGGAACGGGGGCGCTATCGTGCGTGTCGTGCGGAGCGTGAGGCGTTGCTCGCGGACCGGGTGTACCAACCCGGCCGTCGCCACGCTCACTTATGCCTACGCGGACTCCACTGCGGTCGTCGGCCCCCTGGCCACCTACGCCGAGCCCCACAGCTACGACCTGTGCGAAGCGCACGCGTTGCGGCTCACCGTGCCGAAGGGCTGGGAGGTCGTGCGGCACGAAGGCGAGTTCGCGCCACCAGAGCCCTCCGATGACGACCTGACCGCGCTCGCCGAGGCGGTGCGAGAGGCCGGTCGCCCGGACCGGCCGGTCGAGGCCCAGGGCCTCACTCCGGGCGGGAGCCGCCGCGGACACCTGCGGGCGCTTCCCGATCCGATCGACGAATGAATAGATCGTGACGAACGACTTGCGCGGGCCAACTTGGCTCCACCGGGCACTCGATCGCCGGTAGGCTTCGGACCACGTCGTCGGACGCGAAACGGGGAGGGTGCAGCGTGCGAGACCTGTCGGGGATCGTCAAGGCCTACGACATCCGGGGCGTGGTCGGCGACGGCTTGGACGCCGGCGTGGTCCGGGAGATCGGCGCCGCTTTCACCCGGCTCGTCGGTGGCCCGGCGGTGATCATCGGGCACGACATGCGGGAATCCTCACCGGGGTTGGCTGCGGCGTTCGCCGAAGGCGTCACCGGGCAGGGCGTCGATGTGATCAACATCGGCCTGGCGAGCACCGACATGCTGTACTTCGCCTCTGGTCGGCTGGACCTGCCCGGCGCGATGTTCACCGCCAGCCACAACCCGGCCCGCTACAACGGCATCAAGTTGTGCCGCGCCGGGGCCGCCCCGGTCGGCCAGGACAGCGGCCTGTCCGAGATCCAGGAGCTGGTCGCTCACGGCGTGCCGGAGTTCCTGGGGGCGAAGGGCACCGCCACGCAGCGGGACCTGGTCGACGAATACGCCGCCTTCCTGCGCGAACTCGTCGACATCAGCGGTATCCGCCCGCTGAAGGTCGTAGTAGACGCCGGCAACGGGATGGGCGGGCACACGGTCCCGACCGTCTTCGTCGGCCTGCCGATCGAGCTCGTGCCGATGTACTTCGAGCTGGACGGAACCTTCCCCAACCACGAGGCCAACCCGCTGGACCCGGCGAACCTGGTCGACCTGCAGGCCAAGGTCCGCGAGGTCGGCGCCGACGCCGGGCTGGCCTTCGATGGCGACGCCGACCGCTGCTTCGTGGTCGACGAGCGCGCCGAATCGGTCTCGCCGAGCGCGATCACCGCGCTGGTCGCCGTCCGGGAACTGGCCAAGGAGCCCGGCGGGACGATCATCCACAACCTGATCACTTCCAAGGTCGTGCCCGAGATCGTCGCCGAGTACGGCGGCAAGCCGGTGCGGACCCGCGTCGGGCACTCGTTCATCAAGCAGACGATGGCCGAGTCCGGGGCGATCTTCGGCGGGGAGCACTCCGCCCACTACTACTTCCGCGACTTCTGGCGCGCCGATTCCGGCATGCTCGCCGCGCTGCACGTGCTCGCCGCGCTCGGTGGCCAGGACAAGCCACTGTCGGAGCTGATGGCCGACTACTCGCGGTACGCCGCCTCCGGCGAGATCAACTCCACGGTCGACGACCAGCAGGGCCGGATGCGCGCCGTCGCAGCGGCCTTCAGCGACCGCAATGGCGCTCGTGTGGACGAGCTCGACGGGCTTACCGTGGAGCTGTCGGACGGCTCGTGGTTCAACTTGCGCCCGTCCAACACCGAACCGCTGCTCCGGCTCAACGTCGAGGCGAGGGACACTGACGCGATGGCCGCGCTGCGCGATGAGGTGCTGGCGATCGTCCGCGGATGACGTCCTTGCGGTCGGAGTGCGTGCCCGCGAGGTCGGTGCGGGTGAGTTTGGGAGGAAAAGTGGCCGTTGACCTGCAACCACAGCTGTTGGAGATCCTGGCTTGCCCGTGCCCTGAGCACGCGTCGCTGCGGCCGGGCCTGGAGGAGGACGCGCAGGCCGACTACCTGACCTGTACCTCCTGCGGCCGCGGGTTCCCCGTCCGGGACGGGATTCCGGTGCTGCTGCTGGAAGAGGCCGTCGGGGGCCCGGCCCCGGTCGCTGCCGGGGAGGGGTGACGTTCGTGCTGGACGACAGTCTCTTCGACGATCCGGCCAGGTTGGCCGACGTGGACTCCGGTGGCCTGCTGCGGCTCGCCGCCCTCTCCGGAGCGCAGGTCCGAGCCGCGCTGGAGACCGCGCGCGAGGTAGGGCTCGACGACCTCGCGGACGGTCGCCCGCGCGCCGTAGTGCTGCTGGCGCGGCCGGGCGTGGGGTCGGCCGTCTGCAGCCTGCTAGTCGCCCTCGCCGGGCCGCGCTGCCCGGTTCCGATGGTGATCGCCGAAGCCGTCCCGGCATGGGTCGGCGCGTTGGACGTCGTCTTCGCGCACACCGACGACGTCGGCGATGCGGTGCTGGCCGAATCGGTCTCGGTGGCCTGTCGCCGCGGCGCGACGGTCGTGCTCGCGGTCCCGGCGAACGGTCCGGTCGCCGCCGCTGGTGCGGGCCGCGCGAAGGTGTTCCCGCCGCGCATCCCGGTGCCGCCGGCGCTGTCGTTCGCACATGTCTTCGCGGCCGGGCTCAACACGCTCGGCGCCCTCGGGCTGCTGCGCTTCGACGCCGAGCACCTGGCCGACGTGCTCGACCGGGAAGCCGAACGCGCACACCCGAGCCACGAGTCGTTGATCAACCCCGCGAAGTCGCTGGCGTTGCGCCTGGCCGACCGCACCCCGCTGCTCTGGGGCCTCGACCCGGTATCCACGGCAGTCGCCGCGCACGGCGCGTTCGCACTCGGCTGCCACGCCGGAGTGCCCTGCGACGTCGCCGACTATCCGCAGGCGGTCACCGAGCGGGCGCTGCACCGAGCCGCTGCGGCGGTCGGATCCGAGGCGGACCTGTTCGCCGACCCCGAAGACACCCCTGGTGCTCTGCTGCGCGTGTTCCTGGTCAGCGCGCGGCACGACGCACACGGGGAGGCCATCGAACGAGCCGCTGTGCGCGACTTGCCCAGCGCGGACCTCATCACGCCCGGCGAGTCGGTGAGCGACGACGCCGTGCTGCGGTCCGCAGCGCTGGCCGCCCGGTTCGACCTGGCCGCTGTTTACCTGGGGTTGGCCGCCGGAACTTTGAACGGGCCAGGCTGGCCGGCGTTGGCGATGCAATGAGGGAAAGTTCGGGGGGATGCCCCGATGCCGCCCGCCGGTCCGGCGCGGTGTGCTAGGCGTCGAGCACGGGCAGACGCGAGGAAGAGGAAGCGAGAAACGACTGTGGAGCTACTGCGGAACGCGGTGCGCCCCTATGCGTGGGGCTCGCGTACCGCTATTGCTGATCTGCTCGGTCGGCCTGTCCCGGCACCGCACCCCGAAGCCGAGCTGTGGATAGGCGCCCACCCGGGAGATCCGTCGCGGGTGGTCCGGTCCGACGGGGAAGAGGTGTCGCTGCTGTCCCTGTTGGACAGCGACCCTGCGCACCACCTGGGCCCGGAGTGCGTGGGCCGGTGGGGCGGCCGGTTGCCGTTCCTGCTCAAGGTGCTCGCGGCCGACGAGCCGCTGAGCCTGCAGGCGCACCCGTCGGCGGCGCAGGCCGCAGAAGGTTTCCGCCGGGAAGAAGAAGCGGGCATCGCCCGCAACGCCCCCAACCGCAATTACCCGGACTCCACCGCGAAACCCGAGCTGATTTGCGCGTTGACCGAGTTCCACGCACTAGCCGGGTTCCGCGACGCGCAACTCACCGTGCGGCTGCTGGACGAACTGGCCGTGCCCAGCCTGCGCGCCCACCGCGAGCTGATCGCCGCGCAACCCGATGCAGACGGGCTGCGCGCCCTGTTCACGACCTGGATCACGCTCCCCGAGCACTACCTGCGGGAAGTTGTGCCGGACCTGCTGGACGCCTGCGTGGCGCACGTGCGCGGCCCCGGCGAGTTCGCCCTCGAATGCCGGACTGTGCTCGAACTCGGCGAGGCTTACCCGAACGATGCCGGGGTGCTGGCCAGCTTGCTGCTGAACCGGCTCGTGCTCCAGCCGGGCGAGGCGATCTTCCTGCCCGCCGGGAACCTGCACGCCTACCTGCAAGGCACCGGCATCGAGATCCTGGCCAACTCCGACAACATCCTGCGCTGCGGCCTGACGCCCAAGCACGTCGACGTCCCGGAGCTGCTGCGGGTGCTGGATTTCGCCTGCGGCAACATGCGGGTGCTCAAGGGCGAGTCGCTGGACGCCAACCTGACCGCCTACCGGACCCCAGCCGCCGAGTTCGAGCTGTCCAGATTGGACTGGACCCCGGCCGAATCCGGCCCGGTCCGGCTGGATTCCGCCGGGCCGCAGATCCTGCTGTGCACCAGGGGAAGCGTCCGGCTGACCAGCGGCGCGCACGGCGGCAACGGGTCGTTGCCGCGCGAACTGGTGCTGGAACGCGGGCACTCGGTGTGGCTGGCGGCGTCCGACCCCGCCGTGCAGGTGCACCCCGTCGAGCTCGACGCCGACGGCAACGCCCAAGTCTTCCGCGCCGCCGCGGGCACGTTCTGAAACCCCGCGTTTCCGCGGACTCGATCCCCCGCGCGGGAAGCAGCGGGTAGATTTCTTCCGTCATCGGGCCGGGCATCGGCCCGCTTTCGCATACCGAATCGGGAGAAACATCGTGTCAGCAGGAGGCGGGACCAAGGCCATCGTGGCCGCGCTGGCCGCCAACGCGGGCATCGCCGTCGCCAAGTTCGGCGGGTTCCTGTTCACCGGGTCCTCGTCGATGCTGGCGGAATCGGTGCACTCGCTCGCCGACACCTCGAACCAGGGCCTGTTGCTGCTGGGGCAGAAGACCTCGCGGCGCAAACCCACCGAGGAGCACCCCTTCGGGTACGGGCGGGACCGCTACTTCTACTCGTTCGTCGTCGCGCTGCTGCTGTTCAGCCTGGGCTCGGTGTTCGCGCTCTACGAGGGCATCCACAAGGTCCAGCACCCCGAGCCGCTGGAGTCGGCGTGGGTGGCGGTGGTCATCCTGCTGATCGCGATCGGCCTGGAGTCCTTCAGCTTCATCACGGCGATCAAGGAATCGAAGGCGCTCAAGGGCGGGCTGTCCTGGTGGCAGTTCATCCGGCAGGCCAAGACCCCGGAGCTACCCGTGGTGCTGCTGGAGGATTTCGGCGCGCTGATCGGTCTGGTACTCGCACTCGGCGGCGTCGGGCTCACCGTGCTGACCGGCAACCCGGTGTGGGACGGCATCGGCACCGTGTGCATCGGCCTCCTGCTGGGGGGGATCGCGATCGTGCTGATCGTCGAGACGAAGAGTCTGCTCATCGGCGAGGGCGCCGCCCGCGACGTGCTCGACGAGATCGTGGCGCAGCTCGAGTCCGAGCGCGTCGAGAAGGTCATCCACATCCGCACCCAGTACCTCGGTCCGGACGAGTTGCTGATCGCCGCCAAGATCGGCCTCTCCCCGTCGTTGTCGGTGCGGGAGGTGGCCGCCGAGATCGACGGTGCCGAGGCGAGGATCAGGGCGAAGGTGCCCGCGGCGCACCTCATCTACCTCGAACCGGACTTGGAACGGGGCCGGGCTACGACCGGGTGAATCCCATCTGCATGATGGAGACGCATCACAAAGCGTTAACGAATCGGGTGCCGGACTCAAGTCAGCGAGTACCGATCGAGAGATTCCGGGGTTAAGGTGCGATCCACAATTTGGGATTACTGAGGGAGGCGACAGTGCCAGGCACTGGGCTGTGGCGAACCAAGTCGGTCGAACAATCCATTCTGGATACCGACGAACCGGACACCAAGCTACGAAAGAACCTCGGCACCTGGGACCTGATCGTCTTCGGCGTGTCCGTGGTCATCGGTGCCGGCATCTTCACCCTCGCCGCGAGAACCGCAGGCGATGTCACTGGTCCTTCGGTATCACTCGCGTTCGTGCTCGCGGCGATCGCCTGCGGGTTGGCGGCGCTGTGCTACGCCGAGTTCGCATCCACCGTTCCGGTCGCGGGCAGCGCGTACACGTACTCCTACGCCACGTTCGGCGAGTTCATTGCCTGGATCATCGGCTGGGACCTGATCCTGGAGTTCGCCGTCGCGGCGGCCGCGGTGGCCAAGGGCTGGTCGATCTACCTGGAGCAGGTGCTCAAGCTGATCGGCATCGAAGTGCCCACGGTGCTGCCGCTCGGGCCGCTGCAGTTCGACTGGGGCGCCGTGCTGCTCACGGTGGTGCTGTGCACCCTGCTGGCCGTCGGCACGAAGCTGTCGGCACGCGTCAGCCTCGTGATCACGCTGATCAAGGTGGCCGTGGTGCTGCTGGTCATCGTGGTCGGCCTGGCCTACATCAACGCGTCGAACTACACCCCGTTCGTCCCGCCGGCGCAGACCGCCACGGAGGACAGCCCGAAGCTGGAGCAGTCGCTGCTGTCGTTGATCCTCGGCGGCGAGACCAGCACCTACGGCGTCTTCGGCCTGCTGGCAGCGGCATCGCTGGTGTTCTTCGCGTTCATCGGCTTCGACATCGTGGCCACCACCGCTGAGGAGACCCGCAACCCGCAGAAGATGGCGCCGCGCGGCATCCTCGGAAGCCTGGCGATCGTCACCGTGCTCTACGTCGCGGTCGCGATGGTGGTCACCGGCATGGTGCCTTACACCGACCTCGCCACGGCCGAGGACGGCACCCGCTCCACGCTGGCCACGGCGTTCGCCCAGCACGGCATTACCTGGGCGGCGACGATCATCGCGGTCGGTGCCCTAGCCGGTCTGACCACGGTCGTCATGGTGCTGCTGCTGGGGCAGACCCGTGTGCTGTTCGCGATGTCCCGCGACGGCCTAGTGCCGCGCGGCCTGGCCAAGACCGATCCGAAGACCGGCACCCCGGTCCGGGCGACAGTGCTGGTCGGTGTGGTCGTGGTCGTCGCGTCCGGGTTCTTCCCAGCGGACAAGCTGGAAGAGATGGTCAACGTCGGCACGCTGTTCGCCTTCGTGCTCGTCTCTCTCGGCGTGATCGTGCTCCGCAGGACCCGGCCCGACCTGCCGCGCGGATTCCGCGCCCCGCTCGTGCCGTTCGTGCCGATCCTGGCGGTCATCTCCTGCATCTGGCTGATGCTGAACCTGACCGCGCTGACCTGGGTCCGGTTCGTGGTCTGGATGGCCGCTGGCGTGGTGATCTACTTCCTGTACAGCCGCAGCCACTCGCGGCTGGGTCAACGTCAGGCCGACGAGGTGGCCGCGGGGGGCGCGGTGTCCCGCGACGTGGATTCGACCGAGTAGAGCAGCGATGCGCTGATTGATCGAAGCGGCGCCGCCCCACGAGGGCGGCGCCGCTTTTTCGTATTTCATTCGAACTGATGTTCACCTGACTGAGTGGTGACCTTCAGGTCTCGGGCCTGGATCATGGGATGCATGACATCGAAATCAGCTGTGACCAGGAACGTTCACTCCGCCGCGCGCTCGTCCAGCAGGGCGGAGGGAGTTGGGTGGAGGACAGGCGCGGGCCCTGATGGCTGCTTCGCGCGCGCCGAGTTTGCGCGTGAGGCGAGGTCTTCGGGTGGACCGCCGCCGAGGTGGTCCATGCCTGGAGGCGGCCCTCCGCCAGGCATAGAGCGTGGTGTGCTGTCGTGGTGGCCCCTCGGACGCCCAACGTCCGGTGGTCAGCGGTCCGACGCTGCTCAGCGATCGGAGGAGCGCAGCGCCATGCCGCGTTCCCACGGGGCAGTACGGCCGCGGGGTTCGGTGATCTCTGGTGGCACCGACGGCTCCGGTCGGGGCTTCGCATCCTGCTGCCGCGGCACCACTGCGGTGGCCCGCGCCCGCTCGTCGACCCGAGTCGTCTCCGTCTCCTCGTCGTCGACCGGTTTGCGGGCCAATTCCTCGACGGTCTCGCCGAGGGACCCGCCGTCACCGCCCTGCGCCGTAAGGTGAGGTGCCTTCGGCGTGCTGGCCGGAGCCTGCGTCGTGGCCGGGACCTGCGTCGCGGCCGGGACCTGTGCCGGGGTCGGGGTCTGCGGTCGTAGCGGCAGAGCGGCCCCGCGGACCGGGGTTTCCAAGCCTGCTGCCATCGCGACGGCGCGGTCCCATTCCGGGTCGCCGCTGTAGTCAGTGTGCCCGAGCACGCCGGGAACCCAGCGGCGGCAGGAGAACGGGCCGCGCTGCGGGTCCGGGAGCCAGTGGTCGCTGCCGAGCACCAGAGCGCCGGTCGGTCCGCGAGTGGCGGCTGGCAGTGGCCCCTCGGTGCCGTCGGCCCGGAGCCCGACCCCGATCAGCATGCCGTCGTATACCTGCCGGTTCCAGGTGGTCACGGCGCCGCCGATCGGGTCGGTGCCGCGGCACAGCGAGCGCCAGCGACCGCCGAGCGCGCCGGCGAGGTCGCGCAACGACGCGTGCGGCACCACGCCGGGGAACGCGCGCGGGTACGCCCACTGGAGTTGAGAGCCCGCGGTCACCAGTCCGACCCGTTCGCGGTCGGCCTCGGGCAGCGACTCCAGCAGCCGGGCGGTCGCGACGGTCGCGAGCAGGCTGCCCTGGCTGTGCCCGACGAGCACCACGCGGGTGTTCGGGTCGGTGAGGTGCTCGGTGGCGCGGGCGGCGAGTTCGGGGATCACCTTCAGCGCGTAGCACGGTGGCACCACGGGATGCGCCTCGCGCGGCCAGAACAGGGCCAGATCGCAGAGCACGCCGAGGTAGCGGGCCGTGTCGCGCTTGGTGGCGGCCAGGTACACCATCCGCAGCAACCCGACGGCGAGCGTCGCTAGCGCGGCGACCCCCACTCCGACCAGCCAGCCATACCAGGCGAAGCCCGGCAATTCAGCAACCCGCGCCACCAGGGCCAACGCGGCGCTGACCGCCAGCACCCCAGCGATCACGAGGAGGACGAGATGTGAATAGCGGCGCTGCAGGTCCGCCCACTTCCAAGCGTTGGCCGCCGCGCGCTGGTCAGCAGGCCGACCGGCGTGCAGCAGGGCGACCTCGTCGGGGATCGAGTCGTCGGCTCCCAAGGAACCGTCCGGGCCGTCCCCGCCGGGACCGTCGTTGTCGGTGCGTCCCGCGCGCCACTGCTTCACCAGCATCCACGGGGTTCCGATGATCGCGGCAGCCAGGAGGAGCACGGCGGTCGTGCCCCAGAAGATCGTCACGTCGTCGTACGCGGCGGGCAGGAGCAGCACCGGGTCGCCGGGGTCGTGCGAGGCGGAGAGCGCTTTGCTCACGCTCAGCCCGAGGCCCGCGCCGAACCCGTTGCCGAGCATGCACGCGACCATCAGTACTGGAGCGGCCATCCAGCCGCCGGCCCATGGGCGGAGCCTGGGCGGGCAAGCCTTCCAGCCGGGCCGTGCCAGCAGTGCGACGGGCGCGAGCAGGACGGCCACCGCCAGGCAGGTGATCACCAGCGCGCCGGTGATCGCGTCGATCGTGGCGCCCGAGCCCGGCAGCTCGCCCGCCAGAGGTCCGGGGAGGAACGCGACCGAGCACAGCAGCACTACGCCGGTGGAGATCAGTGCGCGGCGCGGAGTGCGACTGAGAACGCTCCGAAGCGTCTTCTCTTTACCGTCGAGGTGCATTCGGGCCGGGTCGTCGAGCGCGACGGTTCCGATCACGGCGATGGCGAGCAGTGCTGCGGCGACTAGCCAACGCGGATCGGCGCTGATCGCGAACGGCCCACCGAGCGCGACCAAAGCCACTGTGGACAGTGCGGCGACGATGTGCAGTGCGCGCAGTGCGGGGGTGTCCGGGTCAGCGACGACATTCGCGCCGGGCAGCATCGGTGCTCGGGCCGAGTACTGCGGTTTGTCGTTCTTCGGCGCGGATACCTGCCATGACACAGTGGACAATCGATACATGAGGAGGATCACGAGCCCAACAGGCAGCAGGCCGGCCGAGGAGCGCAGGATGTCGATGTGCCGGACGGCCTCGGGGACGAACTCCATGCATGGCACACCGGGCTGGAGGCATTGCGCGGCGACCAGGTCCAGGGTGACGACCGTCAGCTGAGCTACGAACAGCATCGTCAGCAGTACGGCGGAGAGCCGGAGCAGCGCGCGTAGCGCGGACGAGAGCGCGCCGCTTAGCGGGTTGCCGGAGTTGGCCGGCGGCAACATCCAGTGGGCCATGTTGGCCAGCGCGAACGGGAACAGCAGGGCCCAGGTCGCCTTGGCCAGGCCGCCGGAGGTCATGCCACCCCAGACGTAGCCTTCGACGATGCGGGGCACCGAGCGGTCTCCGGCCGACAGCATCGGTCCGGGAACGGGACGGCGCAGCCGGTCGGCCGGGCGCATGATGCGACCCATGCCGTCGCCGGCGACGTCCACCGAGGCCACCGAATCGGTCAGCTCGTTGCCCGTAGTGCCGAGGATGCCGTGTACCCGCAGCTCGACGACGCGGGTGTCGGGCCCGGGTATTTGCACTGGATCCTCCCGAAAGGTTGATCGTCGAAATGTCGGTGGCGATTCTCCACCGCTGATCGACATCTGGCGAGCTATGCCCCTCCGATTGTGATCGTCCGGAGTACTCCATGTCCCGGATTCCCCGCAGGTTTCCGGGCTGGTTTGGCGCGGCGGTGGGGTTGTGGCCCCGTCCGGAGCAGCTGGTCCCGGCTCGGGTGAGACGGCCGCAGTTGTGCGCAAGGCAATCGGCGGGGCCGGTTTGCGTCGCGCGGACCAGCAAGTTTGATCGCATTCCCGGGAAAAGCGCGGGTGCTGATGAGAGGACTTAGCGAGCAGCGCCGGTCGGTGGTGACCTGCGCCTGAATCCGCCGCCTGTCGGCGGAGTCCCCGGCAAACGTCACTTGGGGTGGTGATCTCGGGCTCGTGGCGGGACCGGGAAGCTGATCGAGTTGGCGATGAAGCACTTGATGTGCGCCTGCTCGTGCAGCTTCTCGGCTAGCGGCAATATCGCCGCGTCGGCAGTCATCACCTGTGGGAGGAGCACGACCTCGGTGAAGTGCCCACCGGTGTCGGGGTCTTCGACCATGCCTCCGCTCGCGTCGTCCTGGTAGGCGGTGACGACGACGCCCGAGGTGCTGCACAGCGCGAGGTATCACAGCATGTGGCACTCGGACAAAGCCGCGACCAGGCGGTCTTCCGGGTTGCGGCTTTGGGGATCGCCGCCGAAAGCGGGATCGGCCGACGCCTTCGGCGGCGTGCCGGCGATGTCAATGACGTGTTCGCGGCTGTAGCCGCGGTACGAGCGGTGCCGTCGCCGGTGTTGCCGGTCCAGGTGACTGTCGCTCGACAAAAATGGTTCCTGCGGCATACCCGTTGTATACCGAAGAACCGCTTGTGGAAGAAACGGATTCGTGCACTCAGGCGAGTGGTCGAGGGCATCCGGATGGGAGGCGACCGACTCGACTACCGTCATTGGCGTGGGTCGACTAATCGTCATCGAGGGTCTGGACGGCGCTGGCAAGCGCACGCTCGCCAACGGGATCGAGGCGGAGCTGACCGTTCGCGGCCGCTCCGTGGCGCGCTCGGCGTTTCCGCGTTACACGGACGACGTCCACGCTGAGCTCTTCGCCGAGGCGCTTCGCGGTCGCCACGGCGATCTCGGCGACTCCGTCCACGGCATGGCCGTCCTCAACGCGCTCGACCGCCGCGCCGCGACGGATTCGCTGCGCGCGGACCTCCGCGCGCATGACGTCGTCATCCTTGACCGCTACGTCGCCTCGAACGCCGCCTACGGCGCCGCTCGGCTCCACCAGGACGGCCACGGCGACTTCGTCGCCTGGATCTACGAGTTGGAGGTGACGCGCTTCGCGCTGCCGAAACCGGATCTGCAGATCCTGCTGCAGGTGCCGTCGGAGGTAGCGGCCGCCCGCGCCGAGCACCGCGAACGGACCGAAGTGGACCGCCAGCGCGATGCCTTCGAGTCGGATGCGTCGTTGCAGCAGCGCTGCGGCAAGGTCTACGAGCAGCTCGCGGCGGAGAGCTGGTGGTCGCCATGGGTCGTGGTGGACGGCGTGAACCACGTGGACTTCGCGGCCCTCGTCGACTCGCACGTCCTGGTGCGGTGATCGGCAGGCGGTCCCGCGCGGAACAGTCCTAAGTGCACATTCGCCCGAAGACGCAGGTCCAGGCCGAGTTCTCGTTGCTACGCGGCGTGATTCGATAGACACCCGCGGTGGAGTTCCGGCGGTGTGCAAAACCACTGACCGGAGTACTCCATTCAGCGGTATTGGTTGGGTCGAACCGGTCGCTGTGCCGCGACCTGCGGCGACGATCAGCGGGTGGATGCACGGCGGCGGGGTGACAAGTGCAACCATGTTGGCCATGAAGGCACGCGTGCTCGTGGTGGACGACGATCCGGCCCTGGCCGAAATGCTGACCATCGTGCTCCGGAGCGAGGGGTTCGAGACCGCCGTCGTCAGTGATGGCACCAAGGCGTTGCCTGCCTTGCGGGAGCTAAAGCCGGACCTTGTCCTGCTGGACCTGATGCTGCCGGGGATGAACGGCATCGACGTCTGCAAGGCCATCCGCACCGAGTCCGTCGTGCCGATCGTGATGTTGACCGCGAAGAGCGACACGGTCGACGTGGTGCTGGGCCTGGAGTCCGGCGCCGACGACTACGTGGTCAAGCCGTTCAAGCCGAAGGAGCTGGTCGCCCGGCTGCGGGCCAGGCTGCGCCGGACCGATGCGGAGCCGGCCGAGGTGCTGACCATCGGCGACGTGACCATCGACGTGCCCGGCCACGAGGTGACCCGCGACGGCCAGCCGATCGCGCTGACCCCGTTGGAGTTCGACCTGCTTGTGGCGCTGGCCCGCAAGCCGCGCCAGGTGTTCACCCGCGAGGTCCTGCTGGAGCAGGTATGGGGTTACCGGCATGCCGCCGACACCCGATTGGTCAACGTCCACGTCCAGCGCCTGCGGTCCAAGGTGGAGCGCGACCCGGAGCGCCCCGAGGTGGTGCTCACTGTCCGTGGCGTCGGTTACAAGGCCGGCCCCCCGTGATGTTCGTGATCGAGGATCGAGAGTCGGGGCGCCTGCTCGCGAGCAAGCGCCCCGACTCTTCCAAGCGCAGTTCCGGGGTGGTGTCGCAGCCCCGGGGACCGTACCGTGCCCGGCCCGCCTCTGGAGGACGAGGTGTGCGAAATGCGTGCGTGGTGGAAGGAGCGGCTTGGGCGGCAGACCTCCCACCGCGCGCAGTGGTCTCGCGACCGGTCGCTGGCACCGGTGTAGGTCGTCGGTCGAGCCTTTGACAAAGTTGCTAGCCGGGTCGTAGTCGCGGAGGGCCCGGGGGACGGTTGCCGTGAGCGTGTGGACGCGTCGAGGCCGCTTGGTGCAGCGGCTGGTCAGCCGTGTCCGCGAAGAGGTCCGCAGCCGGTGGCGCCGCTTCGAGGCGCTGTGGCGACGCTCGATGCAATTGCGCGTCGTGGTCAGCACCCTCGCCCTGTCGATGGCCGTGGTCTTCGTGTTGGGCATGGTGCTGCAGTGGCAGATCACCTCGCAGCTGTTGACCGCCAAGGAGACCGCAGCGATCTCGCAGGTCGAGGTCAGCCAGCCGATCCTGGAGCGCGAACTGACCGCGGTCGACCCGAACGCGGACAACGTCGCAGAACAGCTGCAGGCCGCGCTGAACCGGCTGACGACGACTTCCTCCGGGCAGTCGACGACCGACACGGTGGCCGGGGCGTTCGAGCCGGTGCTGGTCGACGGGCGCGCGCCGGGTGACCGGCGGCTGCAACCGGCGGCGGGCCCGATCTCCTACGTGCCGGACGACCTGCGCCAGTTCGTCGAACGCGGCCAGCTGACCACCAAGATCACCACCGTGACCAACGAGACCGGCCCCGTCACGATGCTGGCGGTGGGCACCCCGGTGAGCACCGCGACCCGGCCGCTGCAGGTCTACCTGCTGTTCCCGCTGACCGCCGAGCAGAACACCCTCCGGGTCGTGCAGCAAACCCTGCTCCTCGGCGCGCTGGTGCTGCTGGTGCTGCTGGGCGCCATCACGAACCTGGTGACCCGCCAGGTCGTGCGCCCAGTGCGGCAGGCCGCGCAGATCGCCGAGCAGCTTGCCGAGGGCGATCTCGACAAGCGGATGAGGGTGATCGGCGAAGACGACGTGGCCCGGCTGGCCGAGTCGTTCAACGAGATGGCCGACAGCCTCAAACACCAGATCACGAAGCTCGAGGAGTTCAGCCAGCTGCAGCGCCGGTTCACTTCGGACGTCTCCCACGAGCTTCGCACCCCGCTGACCACGGTGCGGATGGCCGCTGACGTGCTGCACGCCTCCCGCGAGCAGTTCCCACCCGGTCTGTCCCGCTCGTCCGAGCTGCTGGTGGACGAACTCGACCGGTTCGAGTCGCTGCTGGCCGACCTGCTGGAGATCTCCCGGCTGGACGCCGGCGTCGCCGACCTGGCCGCCGAGCCGCTGGACCTCACCGGGCTGGCGGAGCGCTCGGTGGAGTCGTTGCGCGCGATCGCCGACACCAGTGGTGTCGCGCTGCGGGTGATCGCGCCGTCCGCCGCGGGCGCGGACCTCACCATCGTCGCCGACGCGCGCCGGGTGGAGCGGATCATGCGGAACCTGGTGGCCAACGCCATCGACCACGCCGAAGGAGGGCCGGTGGAGATCCGCTTCGGCGGGAACGAGCAGGCCGTCGCGGTGACCGTCCGGGACTACGGCGTCGGGCTGCGCTCGGGCGAGGCCGAGCTGGTGTTCACCCGGTTTTGGCGGGCCGACCCGTCCCGGAACAGGCGCACCGGCGGCACCGGCCTCGGGCTGTCGATCAGTCAGGAGGACGCCCGGCTGCACGGCGGCAGGCTGGACGCGTGGGGCGAGCCCGGCGAGGGCTCCTGCTTCCGGCTCACCCTGCCCCGACGGCCGGGAGACTCATTCGACGAAAGCCCGCTGCAGCTGGCCGGCACCCGCCGCATCGCGGCGCCGGAGGCGCTGCTCGCAGCCGGCGTCGGTCCGCCGCAGGACGGCGAGGCAGCGGAGCTCGGTGAATGGGAGATCCGTGACCTCGGACCGGCGCGGCTGTCCGAGGAGACCTGGGAGGACAAGTGAGGGACGTGCGTCTCGTCCGCCGGGTGGCGGTGCTGTTGGCCCTGCTGCTGTCAGTGTCGGCGTGCGCATCGATCCCGGAGAGTTCGGATCCGAAGGCGGTCCGGGCGGTCGATGAGAGCAATGCGACCGCGCCGGTGCCCCAGCCACCCAGCGGCACCGACCCGCTCGCCCTGGTCCGCAGCTTCGTCAACTCGTCCGCCGTCCCGGTGAGCAACCACGAGTCGGCCCGGCTGCACCTCTCCCCGCCGGTCGGCCGGGCTTGGGCCCCGCCGTCGGGCCTACTGATCGTGGACAACGTTGACACCATCCCGGCGCAGCCGACCGTGCAATTGCCCGACGGTGCGCAGATGGTCGGCCTGCAGGCCGACAAGGTGGGGCGGCTTCTGCCGGACTCGTCCTTCGTGCCCGAGACCGGTGAGTACCAGACGCAGGTGCGCGTGGAGCGGCAGCCCAATGGCGAGTGGCGCATCGCGACGCCACCACCCGAACTCGTCACCAGCAGGAGCTCGTTCAACGCCGTGTACCGGGCGGTCCCGATCTACTTCATGGACCACGATTCGACCGGCGTCGTCCCGGATTTGCGGTACGTGGTGTCGCAGCCGGCGAGCACGCTGCCCAGGCGGGTCGTCGACCTGCTGACCAGCGGGCCGTCCGAAGGTCTGCAGTCGGCGATGCACACGGCCATCCCCGCCGGGGTGCATCCGAAGACCAACCCCACTGAAACCAGGGACGGTGCCTTGGAGGTCAACCTCAGCGATCTCGGCACTTTGCCGCGTGAAAACCGTCGGCTGATCGCGGCCCAGGTCGTGTTCACCCTGCAAAGCGTCAGCAACGCACGCGTGCGGCTGAAGGTGGAGGGCTCGCCGCTGCTGTTGGACGGGAAGGACCTGTGGCCCACCGACCTCGGGTCTTATGAGACCAACAACATCCCGCGTCAGGACTTGCCCGGGTTGGCCGTGGTCGACGAGCGACTGGTGGTCCTGAACGAGAACGCGCCGCCGATCCCGGGCCCGGCCGGCTCGGGCGAGTACGACGTGCTCCGGGCTGGGCAGTCGCCCGACGGCGCACAGCTAGCGGCGGTCACCCGACGCCCCGGTGGAGTGGGTGTCGAGCTGCGGGTTGGCCGCTATGGCGGGCACCTGCCCGAACTCCCGACGACCGGTGCCGACATGAGCAAACCGACCTGGCGCGGGAAATCCGAGGTGTGGACCGTTGTGGACGGTCGCGACGTGGTCCGCGCGCTGGCCAGTGGCAACAGCTGGGTGCCGCGTCAAGTAGATGCCGGGGCGCTCTCCGGTCGCGGGCCGATCAACGACCTGCGGCTGTCCCGCGACGGCACCCGGGTCGCGGCGGTGGTCAACGGGCGGCTCGTGGTGGCCGGCGTGTCCGATCAGGACGATCGGGTGGTGCTGCAGCGGCCGATCGAGCTGCCGGCCCCGGAGGCAGTGCGGATCACCGGCGTCGAGTGGCTGCGGAACGACTCGCTGGTGGCGGTCACTGACAGCAACACCACGCCGGTTTTCGAGGTGTCGGTCGACGGGTTCCGCTGGGCCCCGTTCACCGCGGCGAACCTCGGCCAGCCGTTGAAAGCGGTGACTGTCGCCAGCGGTGGCCGGGTGGTCGTCGGAGACCGCAGCGGGATCTGGGAGTCCCGGGACACCGACGACGTCTGGTCTCTGCTTCCGGTCCCGATCCGCGGTGGCTCCTTCCCGTTCTTTCCCGGCTGATCCGACCCGACACGCGTCGGTGAGTCGGGCGAGCGGTCTGCGGCACGATCTGCCAATGCACGTTCCTTGGCTCGGCGCCGGGCTTTCCGGGCTGGTCGACCTGATGCTGCCGCTGCGCTGCGCGGGCTGCGACGTGGCGGGCACGGCTTGGTGCCGGGGCTGCTCGCGCGAGCTGGGCGGGCTCCGCCGCGTCGAGCGACCGCTGCTGGAACAGGGCCCACCGGCGTACGCGCTCGGCAGGTATCGGGGCGCGGCCCGCCGTGCGGTGCTCGCCTACAAGGAATCCGGCCGCCGCCATCTAGCCGAGCCGCTGGCCCGGCACCTCGCGGTCGGGCTGTGCGCGATCGCTGCGGAGCACCGGCTCGACCAGGCGTGGTGCCTGGTGCCGGCGCCATCGAGGGCGATCGCCTCCCGCCGCCGGGGTGGCCCGCACATGTCCCGCATCGCGCACCGGACGGCGACCGCGCTGACCGCTTCCGGGCAACCCTCGGTCGTCGCGGATTGCTTGATCACCGCACGTCGCGCGGCGGACTCGGCCGGTCTGGATGCGGCCGAACGAGTGCGCAACCTGTCCGGCCGAGTGCTCGGCCGGACAGGTCGAATTCCACCGCCGACGGCGCAAGTGGCCCTGATCGACGACGTCATCACCACCGCGGCGACAGCCGCGAGCTGCGTGGCGGTGCTCGGAAACGCAGGTGTCGAAGTCGCTGCGGTGCTCAGCCTGACCGCGACGGCGGGCTGAAGCATTCGGGTGGATCGCGGTTCCCCGAACGGCCTCGGGAACTTCACCTGTCGCCCACGCGTTTTCCCATTGTGAGCAGGCACAATCCAGCCCTTCGGCGACCGCGGCGCGGAGCTACTGTGCGTAGCCTCCAAACGGGTGAAAATTGCGGTCCCGATGAGTTTCCATGGATGGGTGGTGCACGCCCGGGGCCTGCTTCCAACGGTGGCAACAATCACTCTCGGTGGCCGCTTGACGTCGCCCGACAAGGGGGGTGTCACAAATCGGTAAACCGAGCTAACGTGCCACTCAATCCAGCCAACCGAGGCGGAGGGAAGGAAAGTCCATGTCCCTGGCGCCGGAGGTGAGCTGATCGCCTTCCGCGGCGCCCGCCGTGCACACCTCGCCTACGGCACGCAAGGAACGGAGGTCGTGAATGGACATCGTCGTCAAGGGTCGCAACGTAGAGGTTCCCGAGCACTACCGGGAACACGTCAATGCGAAGCTGACCCGGCTTGAGCGGTACAACAAGAAGGCCATTCGGGCTGATGTGGAACTGTTCCACGAGCGGAACCCCCGCCAGGCCAAGAACTGCCAGCGAGTCGAGATCACGCTGATGGGCAAGGGCACGCCCGTTCGTGCCGAGGCCTGCGCCGGCGATTTCTACGCCGCACTCGACGCCGCGACGACCAAGCTGGAGAGCAGGCTCCGGCGCATGCACGACCGTAGAAAGGTGCACTACGGACAGCACAACCCGACTTCTGTGGCAGAGGCGACCGCAGCGATGGCGGGCCGGCCCGTGGTGATGGGCCAGGGCGCCGCGGCGGCCGAAGGCCGGACCGCGCTGCTGGAAGCGCCCCGGGAGGTGGACGAGTACGCCGCCGAAGTACCGGAACAGCGGATGGCCGCGGAAAATGGGTACCAACCCGGTCGGGTCGTCCGAGAAAAGGAACACCCGGCCAAACCGATGACCGTTGACCAGGCCCTCTACGAGATGGAACTGGTCGGACACGACTTCTACCTCTTCTCCGACGCCGACAGCGGTAGGCCAAGCGTGGTCTACAGGAGGAAGGGCTTCGACTACGGAGTGATCAGGTTGGCGGACGCCCTGTAGGGCGAGTCTGCGCCAACGCCGACCCGAACGGCTGTCCCCCGCGTACCGTGGTTCGCGGGGGACAGCTACGTGTGGGGTCCGCCGGGCCGCACCGTATCGCGGGTTCCCACGACCAGCTCTAATACGATGGCCACAAAGCGTCCGTGACGGACGCGTCACGATCAGCTAGTGAGGTCGACCGGATGGTCCTGTCCCGACTGCTCCGCGCCGGCGAGGGCAAGATGCTCAAGCGTCTGCGCAACATCGCGGCGCACATCAACGAGCTTGAAAAGGACGTCGTCGCACTGTCCGACGCCGAGCTGCGGGGCAAGACCGACGAGTTCAAACGCCGACACGCCGAAGGCGAAGTCCTCGACGAACTGCTGCCCGAGGCCTTCGCGGTGGCCCGGGAGGGCGCCAAGCGCACTCTGGGCCAGCGCCACTTCGACGTGCAGCTGATGGGTGGCGCGGCCCTGCACCTCGGCAACATCGCTGAGATGAAGACCGGTGAGGGCAAGACCCTGACCTGCGTGCTGCCCGCCTATCTCAACGCGATCACCGGCAATGGTGTGCACGTCGTTACGACCAACGACTACCTGGCACGCCGGGACGCCGAGTGGATGGGCCGCGTGCACCGCTTCCTTGGCCTAGAAGTCGGCGCGATCCTGGCCGACATGACGCCGGAGCAGCGGCGCAAGGCCTACGCGGCGGACATCACCTATGGCACGAACAACGAGTTCGGCTTCGACTATCTGCGCGACAACATGGCCTGGAGCCTGTCCGACTGCGTGCAGCGCGGACACAACTTCGCCGTCGTCGACGAGGTCGACTCCATCCTGATCGACGAGGCACGGACGCCGCTGATCATCTCCGGTCCCGCCGACCAGTCCTCGCGCTGGTACCAGGAGTTTGCTCGGCTCGCCCCGATGCTCAAGCGCGATCAGCACTACGAGGTGGACGAGCGCAAGCGCACCGTCGGTGTCACCGAAGACGGCGTCACCCTCATCGAGGACCAGCTCGGCATCGACAACCTCTACGAGGCGGCCAACACCCCGCTGGTCGGCTACCTCAACAACGCACTGAAGGCCAAGGAACTCTACAAGAGCGACAAGGACTACATCGTCCGCGACGGCGAGGTGCTGATCGTCGACGAGTTCACCGGCCGCATCCTGGCCGGGCGCCGCTACAACGAGGGCATGCACCAGGCGATCGAGGCCAAGGAAGGCGTCGAGATCAAGGCCGAGAACCAGACTCTCGCCACGATCACGCTGCAGAACTACTTCCGCCTCTACGACAAGCTGGCCGGCATGACCGGTACGGCCGAGACCGAGGCGGCCGAGTTCCACACCACCTACAAGCTCGGTGTAGTGCCGATCCCGACCAACAAGCCGATGGCCCGCGCCGACCAGCCCGACCTGGTCTACAAGACCGAGCCGGCGAAGTTCGAGGCAGTCGCCGAGGACATCGAGGAGAGGTACCAGGCGGGCCAGCCGGTCCTGGTGGGCACCACCAGCGTGGAGCGCTCCGAGTATCTGTCGAAGCTGCTCACCCAGAAGGGCATCCCGCACAATGTGCTGAACGCGAAGAATCACGCGCGAGAAGCCACGATCATCGCCGAGGCGGGTCGCAAGGGCGCGGTCACGGTCGCCACCAACATGGCCGGTCGCGGTACCGACATCGTGCTCGGCGGCAACATCGACCACCTCGCGGATGCCGAACTGCGCAGCCGCGGCCTCGACCCGGTAGAAAACCGCGAGCAGTACGAAGCCGAATGGCCTGCGGTTGTCGAGAAGATCACCGCGCAGGCCAAGGCCGAGGGCGACGAGATCCGCGAGGTCGGCGGCCTCTACGTGCTGGGTACCGAGCGGCACGAGTCGCGGCGCATCGACAACCAGCTCCGCGGCCGCTCCGGCCGGCAGGGCGACCCCGGCGAGTCTCGGTTCTACCTGTCGCTGGGCGACGAGCTGATGCGGCGCTTTAACGCCGCGATGGTCGAGACAGTGATGACCCGCCTCAAGGTGCCCGACGACGTGCCAATCGAGCACAAGATGGTCAGCCGCGCCATCCGCAGCGCGCAGACCCAGGTCGAGCAGCAGAACATGGAGATCCGCAAGAACGTCCTCAAGTACGACGAGGTCATGAACCAGCAGCGGACCGTCATCTACGACGAACGGCACCGCGTGCTGGCCGGTGAGGACCTGCACGAGCAGGTCATGCACATGCTCACCGACGTGGTGACCGCTTACACCGACGCGGAGACCGCCGAGGGCTACGCCGAGGACTGGGACTTTGAGAAGCTCTGGACCGCGCTGAAGACCCTCTACCCGGTGTCGATCAGCTGGGAAGCGCTCGTCGAGGACGAGGAGGACCTGTCCAAGGAGCGCCTGCTGGAACTGGTCCGGGAGGACGCGCGCGACGCGTACGCGAAACGCGAGGCCGAGGTCGACGGCAAGGTCGGGCCGGGCGCGATGCGCGAGCTCGAGCGCCGGGTGGTGCTCAGCGTCCTGGACCGAAAGTGGCGCGAACACCTCTACGAGATGGACTACCTCAAGGAGGGCATCGGGCTGCGGGCGATGGCGCAGCGAGACCCGTTGATCGAGTACCGCCGGGAGGGCTTCGACATGTTCGGGGCGATGCTGGAGGCGCTCAAGGAGGAGTCCGTCGGATTCCTGTTCAACGTCCAGGTCGAGGCGGCCGAGCCGCAGCCCGCGCCGGAGGCCCCGACGGTTCCGGTGTCGGTCAGCCAGGTTGCCAGCGGAACTCCGGACGTGCCGCAGGCCCCGCGACCGACACAACCGGCCCCGCAGCAGGCCGCGCAACCGCGTCCCAGGCGAGCCCGGCCCGCGTCCGCTGGCCCCGCCTTGAGCCAGCTCGCTCCGGCGGGTGACGGCGAGCAGGTCCCGTCCGCGCTGCGCGGCAAGGGCCTCGGTTCGCCGCAGCAGCAGGGGCTGAGCTACTCCGGGCCGAACGAGGCCGGCGGCGTGGAGACCAGCAGCGACGCGGACCAGGGCCCGGAGGCGCGCGGCGGCACCCGTCGCGAGCGCCGGGCGGCCGCCCGAGCCGAGGCGAAGAAGCAGAAGAAGCGCTGATCAAACCAGGGACAACAGGGTGCAAACCCAGTGCCCGTTGTCCTGTTCGATGCGCATGACCAGGGCCCGGACCCGGTAGCGCGTTCCGACGATCATGCAGGCCTCCACCGCAAACCCGGTGACCAGGCAGGCGTGAATGGAACGCAGCCGGTAGTCCGGGCCTTGTGCCGCGTGCAGCCGGGTCGTCAGCAGCAGCCCAGCCACTTCCCGCGAGACGTGCTCGCGCACCTCGTGTAAAGCGCGGCGCCCGGACAGCACTTCGCAGACCTGCTCGCCGATGAACTCGGCGAGGGCGGAAGCGCTGCTACCGGCCACAGTCTGGGCCAGCGGCGTCTCGATCGTCAGCACTGCGGTCATGGCACCTCCGGGCGTGCGGCGGACTGTCCCCGCTTAACTGAGGAACTTGCGCTGCGGATCCGGTCACCTTCGGCCCTGGAACACTTCGATCGTGTGAGAGCGTGCGGCCGTGGATCTCAAGGGGCTGCTGCTGGATTACGCCGGGGTGCTCGACGATCAGGGCAACGATCCGTCCGGTGCGCCGCCGCTGGTCGAGGTCGCCCGTTGCGTTCGCGGCGCCGGGATTCGCACCGCGCTGGTATCCAACGTCGGCGGCCTTTGCGATCCAGATTTGGCTGATCTGTTCGACGCGGTGGTGCGCTCCGGAGCGGTCGGTGTCTCGAAGCCGAACGCCGAGATCTATCTGTTGGCCGCCCGCCGACTGGGACTCGAGCCGGGTCAGTGCGTTTTCGTCGACGACCTTCCCCGGAACGTGGCCGGCGCGGCCGGTGCGGGGATGGTCGGCGTCCACCACAGCGACGTCGCTTCGACGGTCACCGAGCTGGCCGCGCTCTTCGACCTGGAGATCACCCTCTGACCTGCTGTTTCGGTACTTAAGGGGGGTGGTTGCCGGGAGTGTTTCGGGGGTGTGTAAATTTATGCGAGTCAGAGCGACACGGGACGGGAAACCGGACCGGGGCCTGGCAGCGGGTCGCGAACCAAGCTTCCACCTTCGGTGGACAGGGTGGGCGAGCCAAAAGAGGAAATGCTCCCCGGAGCTGCGGGTCCCTTGGGTGGGGTCGGGTGATGGTGTGGGTGTGTTCTTTGAGAACTCAACAGCGGACTGTTTTGG
>NZ_JBSFLZ010000017.1:0-72055 GCF_053599315.1 Saccharopolyspora sp. NPDC000995 | reverse complement strand
GGACGCTCCCGCAGCGCCCGCAGATCCAGAAGATCCTGCAGCAACCGGCGCGTCAGCTCTCGGCAGCGCTCGGCGAGCAGATCCTCCAACGCGCCGTGCGTCATCACGCCGCAGTCGTCACCGGCAAGCTCACCAACGATCGACATGAACACCTCCGAGGAGGACTCGAACGCACCCATGACTTCATCATTCGCGTACCCTGACACCCGGGCTCCTTCTTGACGTTCATGCGGCTTCAGCACCCACGAACGTAACGAGAAGGAGCCCTTCCAGGATCACCACCCAGCGAAATCGCTGATCACACACGTCCACCAGCTCACTCCAAAAGAGCCACACCCAATTGAAATCAGACCTTCCATTTCGATGGAAACTGCGGATCCGAAGGTCCCAAGGCCACGTCCGGAACCTCCTCTCTAGGAGCCGCTGCGATGAGTGCCTCCGGAACGACCCGGCTGGTGCTGCTGGGTGTGCTCGTTCTCGGCCTGGCGGTGATCTACTTCCCGCTGCTGGTCGTGCTGCTCAACTCGGTCAACCCGACACCACGTTCGCGGAATCACCACGTTCGGCCTGGCACCGGGAACGGCAGGCGTGACCGATCTGCTCACCTGGCGCGCAGGACCGCGACCGGGCAAGGCGCCCGGTTCACCACGGCGTGGCTGACCGACCCGAGCAGGCTCCGGCGAATGCGCCCCCGTCCGTGGCTTCCCACCACCAGCAGGCCCGCCCCTTGCGCCTCGCGCAACAGGGCCTGCGCGGGCTTCTCCGGGATGATCGCGCGCCGCACGTCGACGTCGGGGTACTGCTCGCCCCAGCCGGCCAGGGATTCGGCGACCACTTCCTCGGCTTCGCCACGCACCTCGCTCCACGGCAGCTCCCACTGCTTGACCCGGGCGAAGGGGTCCAACGGCAGGTCGCTCCAGGCGTGTACAGCCACCAGCTCGCAGCCATGCCTGGAAGCGAAATCGTAGGCGAAGCCGATGGCCAGACTGCTGGCCGACGACCCGTCGACACCGACCACCACAGGTGCCGTCCCCGGCTCCCCGACGCTGCCGCGGACCACCACGACCGGGGCGCCGGTGCGTCGCGTCAGCAGCTCCGCAGATGTTAAGCCGAGGACCCCCATCTGCACCTCGATCCGCGGCCCACCGAGCACCAGCACCTCGGCGTCCGCGGCCATCTCGCTGAGCACCTCGGCCGGCTCCCCGAGCGGCAGGTAGCTGCGCACGTCCAGCTCCGGGTCAATCTCCCGGCAGTCCTCCCCCAGCGCGTCGAGCTCCCGCCGCAGAATCTCCTGCAGCGGTTCCAGCACGCCATCCTCGCCCGGTACCTCGATCGTGGTGTGCGCATCAAACGGCCACGTGAGCACGTGAACCAGCAGCAAGGGCCGACGCCGGTCGGACGCCTCGCGCGCCGCCCAGCGAACCGCCCGGCGGGACGGCTCCGTCAAATCGAATCCCACGATTACCGCCTTGCGCGTTGTCGCCGTCACCCGAAACGCCTCCCCCTGCCATCGGTCGGACGATGGTGCATATGATGGATCGGACTTCGACGCGCGGCACTCGATCAGGGCAGCATCCCCGGCGGTCGCCCAGGGCGCAATGACGCCGTTGGACCTTCGACCACGCTGAGCCGACGAGCCGCGGCGAAGGCATCGAACGACGGTGGATTCGCGCGTCAGGTCGGGTAGCCGAGGAGTGGTGCTAGTCCGACCAGGTCTAGGCGGTGTGGAGAACCGGAGTCCGCATGGCCACCACGAACATCGATCCCCGTCGCCACCGCGCGGTGCTGTTCGACATGGACGGGGTGATCACAGACAACGCCTCGGCGAGCGCGCTGCTGTTCGACGACGCGGTCCCGTTGGTCGACGCGTTGCGCAGCCAAGGCATCCGGACCGCGGTCATCTCCGCCAGCCGAAATAGCACCCAGATCCTGGAACAGGCCGGAGCAGGACAGCTGTTCGACCTCCGGGTGGACGGTGTGCTCGCCGACGAGCTGGGGTTGCCCGGCAAACCCGATCCCGCGGTGTTCCTCGAAGCCGCGCGTCGGCTCGACACGCCGCCCGGGGCATCCGCGGTCGTCGAAGACGCCCAGGCCGGGGTCGAGGCCGCCAGAAGGGGGGGTTTCGGCCTCATCATCGGGGTTGCCCGGACCGGCCCGCCGAGCCGGTTGCTGGAGGCCGGGGCCGACGTGGTCGTACTAACGCTCACCGACGTTTCTGTCGCGGCGTCCAGCCAGCGACGGCTGTCCGAGGTCGCCGACGGCCTCGGCCGCTGGGGCGAGATCGCCGACCGCATTCGAGATCACCGACCCGTGGTGCTGCTGGACTTCGACGGCACCCTCGCTCCGATCCGGAGCGACCCGACCAAGGTCACCATGCCGTTGAAGACGCGGGAGGTCCTGCAGCGGCTCGTCCAGCGCTGCCCGGTGGGGATCCTCAGCGGCCGAGACCTGCAGGACGTGCGCAGCAGGATCCGCATCGACGGCCTGTGGTACGCGGGAAGCCACGGATTCGAGCTGGCCGGACCGGACGACGTGTCGATCGCACTACCCGCCGGGGAGTCCGCGCTGCCCGATCTCGACGAGGCCGAACGGCGGCTGTCCGATGAGCTGGAACTCGTCGCAGGCGCCCGGGTCGACCGGAAGCACTTCGCCCTCGCGGTGCATTACCGCAACGTCGCGCCGGACGCCGCCGACCAAGTGATATCCATTGTGGACAGTGTCGGTGACGCTTTCCCCGAACTCCGCACGACGCACGGCCGGCGAGTGGTCGAGTTGCTGCCGAACATTGACTGGAACAAGGGCCGGGCGCTGCGATGGCTTCTGGATCGGATGGGGCTCTCGGATCCCGACGTCGTTCCCGTCTTCGCCGGCGACGACTACACCGACGAAGACGCGCTGCGCGAGATCCACGACGACGGGATCGGGATCGTGGTGCGCAGCGCAGAACACGGCGATCGCCTGACCTGGGCCCATTACTCGGTCGACGACCCGGTCTCGCTGACCGCGTTGCTCACGCGTTTCACCTCGTCGCCGGGAAGCGCATGAACCCGTGGCAACTCGATTTCCGCGACTTCGCGCGCACGGCGGAGGTCACCGGGAAGCCTTGTGCACCTTGGGAAACGGGTACTTCGCCACCCGCGGTGCGGCGCCGGAGTCTCGCGCCGACGGGGTGCACTACCCCGGCACCTACGTCGCGGGCTTGCGCCGTCCTGCACGCGCGAACGTCCCAGTCCCGCATCCGCGTCACCGAAGCCGCCCGGTTCCGGGTGTTCGTGGCGGACGAGTTCCTGACCTCGGCTCGTCCCTGGTCCGGCAGGACGAGCTGATCGCCCATGACATCTCGCTAGACGTCGAGCAGAACGCCGAAGTACGGGTGGAGAAGACGGCACCCGCAGACGGGGCATCATCCGCTCGACCTTGCTCGGCTCAGTCAGCCACGCTGTGGCGCACTACGCGGCCTGCCCGGTGGCCATCGTCCGCTGAGCGTCCCAACCTCACACCGATAGGTGCCAATGGGCTCTACCTCTCCCCGCTCGCGTATCGAAATGCTTGGGGCTCATGGCGGCCGGGGTTTCGGCAGGGCGATGCTCCTGCTCGGCGGATGGAAGCTCAGACGTAGCGCGAAAAGCGAAGAGCCGGAGGCGGTCTCCTCAGCTTTGTCCACATTGGATCTTGTTGTGTGCTGGGGGCACTTGACGTTCGCCACCGGGGTTTCCGGCTGCATCCCTCGGACGTTGAACGGTTCGGCGCGCGAACCTCCCGGGAGGAGTGAACATGGGTACGAATGGGCCCGTAGTCGTGGGCGTGGACGGCTCCGCCCGATCGATGGCGGCAGCAACGTGGGCGGCTCGGGAGGCCGACCTGCGCGGGGCGAAGCAGGTGCGGGTCGTCATGGTCACCGGCGATCCGCTCTGGGACGACGAAGCCTGGGAAACCACCGGTCCCCTCGCGGACCGGCTTTCCGGTAGCCATCCGGAGCTGGAAGTCTCCCCCGAAGTCGTGCACGGCGAACCGGCCGACGTGCTGATGCACCTTTCCGGCGAGGCGCAGCTGGTCGTGGTCGGGTCGCGGGGGCGCAGCCCGCTGACCGCAACCCTCCTGGGATCGGTCAGTGCCAAGGTCGCGGCCCACGGGCGGTGCCCGGTCGTCGTCGTTCGCGATCACCCCGACAGCGGGCCGGTGGTCGTCGGGCTGGACAACTCCCCGTACAGCAGCACCGCGCTCCGATACGCGTTCGACGCCGCGGACCGGTACGGGAGCGAGCTCGTGGCGATGCAGGTGTGGGAAGACGTCGAGTACGCACCGGTGGTGCCCAGGCTGGGGTACGAGCTAATCGACCTGCAGGCCGAGGCCCGCCTCGGTCTCGCGGAACAGCTGGCGGGCTGGGCGGAGTCCTACCCGAACGTGCCAGTGCGCCCGGTCACGCAACGCGGCCACCCGGTGGCCGAGCTGGCCGCCGCCGGCGAGAACGCGCGGCTGCTCATCGTCGGGCATCGGGGTCGGGGCGGATTCACCGGGCTGCTGCTTGGATCGGTAGCCGCGGGGCTGATCCGGCACGCGGTGTGCCCGGTGGCCGTCGTTCGCGATAGGCGATGAAGAGGGTGAAATGGTGACCTCGGACAAGCCCATTGTCGTGGGCGTCGACGGCTCGCAAGACTCCGTCCGGGCGGCGGCCTGGGCCGCGGCCGAAGTGGGCACCGCAGCGCACCGCGGCGGCTGCTGATCGTCAACTACCACCCGGCACGAGCCGACTACGCGGAGAAGGCCGTGCAGAAAGCCGTCGCGATGCCGCGCACAAGGGCTCCAACTTAAACATCGACGCGCTCAGCACCGCGACGGGACACGGTGCGCGGTTCGCCACGGTGTGGCTCACCGAGCCGAGGAATGCCCGGCGGATCCGGCCGCGCCCGTGGCTGCCCACGGCGACCAGGCTCGCCGCCCGGGTTTCCCGGAGCAACGCCTCAGCCGGTTGCTCCGGCGTGACCACCCGCCGCACCACGACGTCGGGATAGTGCTCGCCCCAGCCCGCGATGGCCCCGGCAAGCACCTCTTCGGCATCACTGCGCGCCTCGCCCCAGGGGAGCTCCCAACGCCGCACGCGCGCGAACGGGTCCAGCGGCAGTTCGTTCCGGGCGTGCACGGCCGCGAGTTTGCAGTCGTGTCGCGAAGCGAAGTCGCAAGCGAAACCGACGGCGAGCTCGCTGTTCGCTGAGCCGTCGACGCCCACCACGACCGGCGCGGACTCCGGGACGGGGCGCTCGCAGTCGTCCCGAATGCCGACCACCGGGGCGCCGCAGCGACGGCGAGCAGTTCGGCCGAAGTCGAACCCAACACGCCGTGGGATTCGACCCGGGCGCCGCCAAGCACTAGCACAGTCGAACCCGACAACGATCGGTTTGCTCATCCCCATCACACTCGAACACCCGGCGCATACCCGTCCTCCCAGCTGCCCCCTCAGTGCTCCAGCCACTTCGCTTCGACGATCTCCCACTCGCGGTTCCAGGCACGCTCGGCGCATGCGTCGGCGATCCCGCGGACGCACCAGATCAACCCTGCGCACAGCAGTTCGCCCGCAACCACGATCTCGAAGGCGACCGCGCCCGCAGAGGCTCGCAGCTGGGCTTCGCTCGGCGGCGCGACCGTGATGCGATCGGCCGTGTCCACCCACAAGCGAACCTTGCCGCCGAGCACGGTCCCCGCAGGTACGGCCGCGGTGTCCGCGTGCGCCCTGCCGTCCGCCCCGGTCCACGAAACCCCTGCCGTGTAGCTGGTGGACTCGTGCTCGGCTCCGCTGATCACGTGGGCGACGGGCGCACTCGTCACGACGGCTTCCACCGCTCGCCTCGTCGAGGCGGCGACCGCAGCCTCTCGCGCTTCGTCGGCGTAGTTCGCGTTCCCGGCCGCGATCGCCGCCGGGACCATCAGCATGGCGGCACCGAGCAACACGAGGATCGCGATCGCCGCGACCCGGTCCAGCCGACGCCGCAACGGATTCCGGCCCAACGCGTGAGCAAGCCACCGAACGTCGGCCCGCAGTGAATTGCAGTCCATCACGTGCTCCAGGCAGGTTCGTCCCCTTCCAAGATTGGGCCGCCTGCCCGAGCAGGATTAGGGCATTTCGTCATCGAGTTCAGGACCGGGGCCCCGTCGCCTAGCCGCGGTCGCCAGAGGTCCACTGTGGTCATTGATCCGACCAGGAGCCGCCGTCCAGGTTCGCCGTGCTGGCCGAACGGCCCGCCAACGCGACAGTGCGAATGCATCCACACCTCACGTTCTCCGGCGGTCGTGCTCCGACAAAGCCTGCAGCCGACGGCGGTACTCCTCTTCGTCGATGTCGCCACGCGCGAACCGCTCCGCGAGGATTTCCTCCGCTCGGCCGGTCCCGCGCTCAACTCGTCCGGTGCGCCCGAGGTATCGGACCACCGCGATGATGATGGCGATGATCAGCACCCAGAACAACACCGTGCTCACCGTCATCACCACGAACCCCCACGCACCCATGCCGTAGCCATCCCAGTAGGGCATCTTGACCTCCCCGGGCATCCCATCCGCGTTGACGATTGCGCACCATCTAAGCCCCAGGTAGGGCTGATGGTCACCTGCCGGGGTCGAAGGCCGATCGACCCTTCCGCGCGCTCGGGTGGCCCATGCAGAGTGGGTTGCGCACGGCCGTCGCGAACAGGCACGGGTAAAGCATGAGCGAGCAACGCGACTACTCGATCGTCGTCGGCGTCGACGGCTCACCGCCGTCCCGGAACGCTCTTCGGTGGGCCGTCCGCCTGGCCCGGTCGAACAACGGCCACATCACCGCCGTCATGTCGTGGGAACTCCCCGAACTCTACGACTGGCCGATGCCCACGGCCGAAGAATGCGACCGCGCAACCGAAAAGGCGCTCGCGACCGTCATCCGCGAAACCGTCGACGACATCGACGCCGCCGTAATCCGGGGAGAAGTGGCTCGCGGCCACCCGGCCAAAGCCCTGCTGAAGGCGGCGGAATCGGCCGACCTGCTGGTAGTCGGATACCGCGGAGCGGGCGGCTTCGCCCACGCTCTGCTCGGCTCGGTCAGCCAGTACTGCGTCAACCATGCCCCCTGCCCCGTGGTCGTGGTCCGCGACCGAGCATGACCCCGGCGGCATCGTGGCACCGACCGCCCAGCCTTGATTTTGACATCGTTCATTGTCACGATTTTCGATGTCGTCAACGTGGGCGGAGCTGCGGTATGTCGAACACCGCAGCGGAAGCGGACCGGGAAGACATCTCGCACCGGTTGCTCGAATCAGCGGAAACCCTCTCCTACGACCCCATCAAGGAGATCGACTGGGCCCAACCCCCGCCGGAGGACCACTACGGACTCAGCCCGCAGTGGAGCTCCCTGTACGGCACCCGCCTCTGGGACCAGATGAGCGGTCCTGCAGCAGATGGCGCCGCGCGACCAGTACGCGCAGAACCCGGCGAAACAGACCGTAGCGCCTCGCCGCTGTCGGGTAGCTCGCGTTTCCGCTCGACCTCAATGGGACTCATGACCGGGATTATCTCCTTGAGTTGATCGCCGTGTACGCCCGTGCCAGGTTGGACTAACCGCAGTGGTCTTGCACCGCACCAAACGCTCGCCGAAGCGCGGTCTCGTCGGACAGGGGAATGTTTCCGAACAGCACCAGTTGCTTGGCGTCGGTCAACGGGTTCGCCAGCCGCTTGGTCAGGAATCTGTTGTAATAATTCCTCTCCGCCCGGAAAATGTCACCGTCCTGAACAGGCATCAGGACCGTCTCACTGTCCGAGTCGGCCGAATTGACCGCAAACGCTGTCAGCAGCTCGTCAGTGGTGCACAGTGGCCTGTGCGGGGTCTAGGCAAATCAGCACGGACGGAGTAACACAGCCACAGGGCAGGTGGGCGACCAGCAGACGCCGATCGACGCGATACAGCGACTCGGTTTTGACTAGCCCCGCAGAGATGAATCCTGCACTGAAATTTTGGGATAGACCCGCACGTCGAGTGTCCGAAAGGTTCGCCGGATTCAAAGCTGGCGATGAAATATGTCTCGCCACGCTCGGACCTGACCGCAAGAGACGTGGCCGTTTCTCTGAAAAATTCCCACAGCACGTCATCATCCTGGCCCCATTCGAACCGGTTCGACTTCTCATGCGTGTCGTAGCTCAGCGCTAGATCGCCATTATCTGTCGTGATCGTAATTGAACGAATCCAAGGCTCTTCCAGGGGCTGCGGAGATTCGCCGAATTCGTTCGAAAATTCTTGTTCGTCAGGAACGTTGAGCACGTCAGTACCGAAATACGCCGGGGACGCGCTGCTTCAGTGCAGCATGGCCGCCTGAGGTGTCCAATATTCGAATACGACAGCAACCCGACGAAACACGGCAACACCGCCACCAGGCACCAGCGGATCACCGAAGCACGGCACTAACCCAAGCGAAACCACGCAGCAGCACCGAACCGACGACACCAGGCCACCCAGCCACCACCATCCACAACCACCACAACACACCGTGACCACCGCCGCGAGGCAACTTGGTCACGGTGCGTCACGAATTCGTGCAGGTCAGGCGATTTTTTCGGCGGACGTCCGGGTTGGGTGCATTGGCAGGCCCTCTACGCCCTGACCCGTTCGCGCGAAATCGCCGCGACGTCCGTGCCCTGGTGACACCCGCCCGTTCAACCAGAGTGCCGGCGAGGGCTCAGCGCTCGCGGCGCGGGGGTGGCGCGGTGGACTCGCGCACCACCAGGGAGTGCGTCGTGGTGCGGCGGCGGGGTCGGGCCGACGGTTGCTTCAACGCGAGGAGCAACGCCTGCTCCCCCATTTCCGCCATCGGCAACCGCACCGTCGTCAAAGCCGGCGACAGGTGCTCCGCGACAGCCACGTCGTCGAAGCCAGCCACCGAAATATCCTTCGGCACAGCCATTCCGCGCGCTCGCAGGGCCGCGAGGACACCGATCGCCATGTCGTCGTTGAGCGCGATCACCGCCGTCACGTCGGGGTGATCGTCGAGAACGCGCTGCATGGCCTGCGTGCCGCCCTCGCGCGTGAACGCTTCCTCGATGACGGCAATGTCCTCGATCGACAGACCAGCCGCTTCCAGCGCCTGCGCGGCTCCCGCGAGTCGATCGGCCACCGTGGTCAGGGTCCGGGGCCCGGCGACGAAGGCTATCTGCCGGTGCCCAAGGGAAAGAACGTGTTCGGTGATCGACCGACCGCCTGCGGTGTTGTCCGGGAGCACCGCATCGGTGCCGAGGTGGTGGCGTCCGATCACCGCGACGCGGCCGCCGGTTTCCTGGAACTCCTGGAGGTCCTGCTTCACCGACGCCTGCGTCCGCGCGTCCACAAAACCCGAGCCCGCGATGATGATCGCCCGGACCCGGTTGGCGATCAGCGTGCGGACCTGTACGAGCTCGTTCTCCGGGTCGCGCCCGGTGTGGCAGATCTGCACGGTCAGGCCCTGCTGTGCGCCGACGCGCAGCACCCCGCTGGCGATCTCGGTGAAGTAGGGGTCGCCGATCTCGTGCACGAGTAGCCCGACGCTCGTGCTCGCGCCGCCAGCCAGCGTGCGGGCGTGCACATTGGCGATGTAGCCCATCTGCGCGGCGACTTCGCGCACCCGCTCAGCGATGGCGTCGCTGACGCCCGCGGACCCGGACAGCGCCCGCGACGCCGCCGCGATCGACACCCCGGCCCGCTCGGCGACGTCGATGAGCCTGAGCCTCGCGCGTTGCTGTGGCATCCGTGACCCCTTCCGCTCCGGTCCGCCTCGCGGAGCCACCGTCATGATCCGTGGCCCTTGCCACTTCGACCGCTGGTTCCTATTCTGCCGTAAGCGCTTACGAAAACGCTTTCGGGATGCCCCCAACGACGGGTGGATCATGAAAATTTCACAACGTCTTCGACTAGGTGTACTCGTGGCCAGCGCGAGCCTCGCGCTGGCCGGCTGCCTCAGTTCGGGCGCCGGAGGCAACGACGACAGCATCCAGATCGGCATCTCGCTGCCCCTCACCGGCGACTTCTCCGAGCCCGGCAAGGGTGTCCGCCGCGGTTACGAAGCGTGGGCCGACTACGTCAACGCCCGCGGCGGGTTGTTGGGCCGCAAGCTCAAGCTGACCATCCTCGACGACCAGTCCAACGCCGACCGCGTAGCGGCCGACTACGAGAAGCTGATCAACCAGGACGGCGCTGACCTGGTCTTCGGACCGTTCTCCACGCGCCTGGTGATCCCGGGCGCGCAGGTCGCCAAGGACTACGGCTTCCTGTTTGTCGAGCCGGCCGGCGCCGCCGAGGAAGTGTTCAACCAGGGCTTCGACAACCTCTTCTACGCCGCGCCTGCGGTCGCCGAGGACCACTACAACCACTTGGCCGCGGCGATCCTGGCGATGCCCGCCGACCAACGCCCGAAGACCGCCGCTTACGCGGCGATGGACGACCCGTTCGCGCAGGGCACGGCCTACGGATTGAAGGGCAAGCTCGAAGCGGCCGGAATACGCACGGTGGTCGATGAGGTCTACCCACCCAACACCACGGATTTCGGTTCCGTCGCGGCCAAGATCGCCGATTCCCGCGCGGACCTCATCGTCGGCGGAACGCAGTACCAGGACGCGGTCAACCTCATCCTGGCGCTACGCCAGCTCGGCTACCAGCCCGCGATGGCGGCCTTCTCCACCGCACCGACCAACCCGGAGTTCTCCAAAGCGATCGGCGAGCAGACCGAGGGAATCCTCTCCCCCACCGGCTACACGCCGGACGCGAACTTCCCGTCCAACAAGGAGTTCGTCGAGCACTACACCCGGATGTTCAACTCCCCGCCCAACGAGGACGAGGCCAACGCCTGGACCACCGGCCAGGTCGTGGCCGCCGCCGTGCAGGCCGTCGGTTGCGCCGATCCGGACCCCGACTGCCAGCGCAGACTCATCGACTGGCTTCACCAGAACAAGGTGGAGACCGTGGTCGGCGAGCTCAGCTGGGACACCACCGGAAAACCGCGCGGCGCGCACCTGATCCAGCAGTACGTCGGCGGCCGGATCCGCATCGTGCTGCCCGCGGAGACCAAGGAAGCCGACCTTGTCCACCCCAAGCCGGCGTGGTGATGCCGAGATGACCGGATCGCTCCTGCTGCAGGGCCTGGTGCTCGGCGTGCTGCTCGGCGGGCTCTACGCCCTCCTCGCCGCGGGCCTGACGCTGTACTTCGGCGTGATGCGCGTGGTGATGCTGGCGCACTCCGCGTTCCTGATCCTGGCGGCATACCTGGCCTGGTTCTTCAACCTCCAGACCGGCTTGGACCCGCTGCTGTCGCTGCTGGCGACCGTCCCGCTTTTCTTCGCGGTCGGCGTGCTCATGCAGCGGTTGCTGATCTCCCGGCTCCGACCGGCGACGCTGACCATGATGTCGGTGCTGCTGACGTTCGCCATCGCGCTGATGATCGAAGGCGCGCTCGGGCTCGTCTTCAGCGGCACCCACCGGCGCATCCAGCTGCAATACTCCGGCGCGAACATCCAGTTCTTCGGCGCCAGCATCCCGGTGGTGAAGCTGATCGCGTTCGGCCTCGCCGCGATGTCGCTGGCCGCGCTCTACGTGCTGCTGAAGAAGACCCGGTTCGGCCAGGCGCTGCGTGCCACGATCCAGCACCGGGAGGCCGCGCAGCTGGTGGGCATCAACACCGGCCGGATCGCCGGCTACGGGTTCGGGTTGGGTCTGGCCACCGCGGCGATCGGCGGTACGGCGCTGGCCCTGGACTCCACGATCTACCCGTCGCTGCACTGGCACTGGATCGGGCCGCTGATGGCGATCATCGTGGTGGGCGGGCTGGGCAGCGTCCCCGGTGCGGCGATCGCCGCCATGGTGCTGGGGCTCGGCCAGAGCCTGCTGCAGCTTCCACTCGGAACGACTTGGGCGCAAACGGGTTTCTACGTCGCGCTGTTCGCCACCTTGCTGCTGCAACCCCAGGGATTCTTCGGAGGCCGCCTTGCGCAGCGTTTCTGATCCCGCCCGCGCCGCGAAGCTGCACGGCCTGCTCGCGCTGGCCGTGCTGGTGGTCGCTTTCCCCGCGCTGGCCCCGGATCCGTTCATCCTGTCGGTCGGCGTGGTGATCATGAGCTATGCCGTGCTGGCCACGTCGTGGAACTTCGTGGGCGGATTCACCGGCTACATCTCGCTGGGCCACTCCGCGTACTCCGGGCTCGGCGGTTACGCCACCGCGCTGCTGGTCGTGCGCGCGGACCTGAACCCGTGGCTCGCGCTGGTTCTCGGTGGCGTGGTCGTCGCGGTGCTCGCGGTGCCGATCGGCGTCGCGAGCCTTCGGGTGCGCGGTGCGTCGTTCGTCATCGTTTCGATCGCGCTGGTGCTGATCACGTTGCTGGTCTTCCAGAGCTGGGGAGATTTCACCGGAGGTTCCAACGGCTTGCGCGTGCCGCGCCCGTTCGGTCCGGACGTGCTCCGACCAGAGCAGCACGAGCGGTTCTTCTACCTCCACGCCGTGCTGCTGGCCGTCGCCCTGCTGTGCTGGTGGGCGATCGACCGCTCCCGGTTCGGCTCCGGGCTGAAGGCTATCCGGGAGGACGAGGACAAGGCGGAAGCGCTCGGGGTGCCGACCTTCACCTACAAGCTCGTCGCGTTCGTCGTCTCGGCGTTCTTCACCGCGCTGGGCGGCGGGCTCTACGCGCTGTGGTTCGGGTTCCTCGACCCGATCTTCCAGTTTTCCGTGCTGACCGGTTCATACCTCGTGCTGATGAGCCTGCTCGGCGGTGTGCGGAGCCTATTCGGCCCGTTGCTCGGTGCGGTGATCGTCGGCTACGCCGTGGAGTACTTCAAGGCCCAGTACGGCGACACCCAGCTGCACCTGGTCGCACTGGGGGTGCTGCTCGCCGCGGTGGTGCTGTTCATGCCCGACGGGATCATCCCGGCGCTGCGCGACCTGTTGCACCGGTTCCGCCCGCGGACGGCATCGATCCGGGAAGTCAGCCAGGCCGAGCTCGCCAAGCAGCGCCAGGCCGGGACCGTCGAGGAGGCGCGCCTGTGAGCACGGGACTGGAAACCACCGGCCTGACCAAATCCTTCGGCGGGGTGCGCGCCGTCGACGGGGCCACCGTCGCCTTCCAGCACGGCAAGGTCAACGCGCTGATCGGCCCCAACGGATCGGGCAAGACCACGTTCTTCAACTGCGTCACCGGGATGATCAAGCCCGATTCCGGTTCCGCGAGTTACCGCGGCCGGGACATCACCGGCCGCCAGCCGCACCGGATCGCCCGCGCGGGCATCGGCCGCAGCTTCCAGCTGTGCCGGATCTTCCCGCGGATGACGGCGGTGGAGAACCTGTTGGTCCCGGTCCGCTCCCGAGCCCTGCTCGGCCAGCTGGTCTCCGCGCGCCAGCACGCCGACCTGGACCGGGCGCGAGAACTGCTCACCCGAGTCGGCATCGAGCACCTGGCAGACGTGCAGGCCCGCGACCTGTCCTATGGCCAGCAGAAACTCCTCGAGCTCGCCGGGGTGCTGATGGCCGAGCCCGAGACGGTCCTGCTCGACGAGCCCGCGGGCGGGGTGAACCCGGCGCTGATCGAGCGGATCGGGGAACTGGTGCGCGCGCTCAACGCCGAGGGCCGGACCTTCCTGATCGTGGAGCACAACATGGACCTGGTGATGAGCCTGGCGGACCACGTGGTCGTCTTCGACCGCGGGCGGCCGATCGCCGCGGGCACGCCCGACGAGGTCCGCAACGACCCGCGAGTCCTGGAGGCTTACCTTGGGATCTGAGCAGCGGGGTTCAGGCGAGCACCTGCTCGAACTCGTCGATGTCGAGGCCGGGTACGGGCGCGCGGCGCTGGTGCTGCGCGGGCTGACGGTGCGGGTGCCGCCGGCCAGCGTGGTCTGCCTCGTGGGGCCCAACGGCGCCGGGAAGTCCACGGTGCTCAAGGTCGCCAGCGGCATGCTCGCGCCGCGATCCGGCCGGATTCTGGTGTGCGGGAAGGACGTCACGAACCGCCGACCGCAGCAGATGCTCGAAGCCGGCCTGTCCCACGTCCTCCAGGGACACAGCGTGTTCAAGGAGATGACGGTCGAGGAGAACGTGCTGCTCGGCGCGTACACGCTGCGGGACACCTCCGAGATCGCCGACCGCGTGGCATTCGTCCAGGACCTCTTCCCGGTCGTCGCCGAGCGGTGGAACGCGCTGGCCGGGGCGCTTTCCGGCGGCCAGCAGAAGCAGGTGGAGTTCGCCCGGTCCCTGATGGTCAGCCCGAATGTCGTGCTGCTCGACGAGCCGTCGATGGGCCTGGACCCCAAAGCGACCGAGACCGTGTTCGCCCAGGTGGGGCGGATGCGCGAGGCGGGGACGGCGGTGCTGCTGGTGGAGCAGAACGCCCGCCGCGCATTGGAGGTCGCCGACCTGGGCTGCGTGCTCGACCTCGGCCGGGTGCACATCTGCGGCCCGGCATCCGACCTGCTTGCCGACCCGCAACTCGGCGAGCTCTACCTCGGCAGCCGACGCTCCAGCACCACATCGTCGAAGACGTTTAAGACAGGAAGGCCGCGAGCATGACCGATCGCACCTACCGCATCTTGATGAACGGCGTCACCGGCCGGATGGGCTACCACCAGCACCTGCTGCGCTCGGTCCTGGCGATCCGCGACGACGGCGGCGTGCCGCTCGCCGACGGCAGCCGCATCCAGGTTGAGCCGGTCCTGGTCGGCCGCAACGCCGAGAAGCTGGCCCGCATCACCGCTGACCACGACATCGCCGAGTGGAGCACCGATCTCGACGCGCTGCTGACCGAGGACGCTGCGGAGATCTACTTCGACACCCAGGTCACCAGCGAGCGCCGCAAGGCGGTGCTGAAGGCCGTGGCCGCAGGCAAGCACGTCTACACCGAGAAACCCGTGGCCGCGACCGTGGCCGAAGGCGAGGAACTGGTGAAGGCAGCCGAAGACGCCGGGGTCGTCAACGGTGTCGTGCACGACAAGATCTTCCTGCCGGGCTTGCAGAAGCTCAAACGGCTCGTGGACGCGGGATTCTTCGGCCGGCTCCTGTCCGTGCGCGGGGAATTCGGCTACTGGGTCTTCGAGGGCGACATGCTGCCCTCGCAGCGGCCGAGCTGGAACTACCGGGCCGAGGACGGCGGCGGCGTGGTGCTGGACATGTTCTGCCACTGGAACTACGTGCTGGAGAACATCTTCGGCCGGGTCAGCGCGGTCACCGCGAAGGCCGTCACCCACATCCCGGAGCGCTGGGACGAGGACGGGCAGCGCTACGACGCCACCGCCGACGACGCGGCTTACGCGATCTTCGAGCTTGACGGCGGGGTCATCGCGCAGATCAACTCATCGTGGGCGGTGCGGGTGGAACGCAAGGAACTGCTGGAGTTCCAGGTGGACGGCACGCACGGATCGGCGGTCGCGGGCCTGTTCGGTTGCCGGGTCCAGCCGCGGGTGCGCACCCCGCGGCCGTCGTGGAACCCGGACCTGCCCACCACCGAGGACTTCCGCGGCCAGTGGGACGAGATCCCCGACAACGCGGAGTTCCGCAACGGTTTCCGCGCGCAGTGGGAACGCTTCCTGCTGGACGTGCACCACGGCAGGCCGCACCCCTACGACCTGGCGGCCGGGGTGCGCGGCCTCCGGCTCGCCCACGCCGGGCTCACCTCGTCTGCCGAGGGCCGCCGCATCGAACTGCCCACCGGCGGCGCGGCATGAGCGCGATCGAACTGCCCACCGACCAGGGCACCTGGGCGGAGGTCGTGCTGCGCGAACCCAGGCAGTGGAAGCAACATCCGCAGCCATACGGTTCGCGGGTCGCGTTCGCCGCCGCGCACGTGGTCGCCGATCCGCTCGGTGACAACACCCCGGGGGCACCCGCGGCAGTGGAATGGGAGTCCACATTGGCCTTCAGGCGGGAGCTGTTCCGCTACGGGCTCGGGGTGGCGGAGGCGATGGACACCGCGCAGCGCAACATGGGCCTGGACTGGCCCGCGGTGCAGGAACTCGTCCGCCGCAGCGCTGAGCAGGCCCGCTCATTCGGCGCCCGGATCGCCTCCGGGGCGGGCACCGACCACCGGGCGGGGGCCACCACCCTCGACGAGGTCATCGCGGCCTACGAGGAGCAGGTCGGACTCGTGGAGGGGGCCGGCTCGCAGGTGATCGTGATGGCTTCCCGCCAGCTGGCCGCCATCGCCGGCGGCACCGACGACTACCGGCGGGTGTACGACACGGTGCTCGGGCAGGTCGCCGAGCCGGTGATCCTGCACTGGCTCGGTGAGGTCTTCGACCCGTACCTGGCCGGCTACTGGGGCTCGACCGACCTGACCACCGCCACGGAGGCCTTCCTCGATCTGGTCCGCGACCACGCCGCGAAGGTCGACGGCGTGAAGGTGTCCCTGCTGTCGGCCGAGCACGAGCGTGGTCTACGCGCCGCACTACCAGCCGGCGTGCGGCTCTACACCGGTGACGACTTCAACTACCCGGAGCTGATCCGCGGCGACTCGCAACACCACTCGGACGCGCTGCTCGGCGCGTTCGCCGCGATCGCTCCAGCCGCGTCGGCCGCGCTGGCCGCGCTCGATGACGGCGATCTCGCGACCTACGACGCGGAAATGACTGCAACGCTCCCGCTGTCACGGCACGTGTTCAGCGCACCGACCTTCCACTACAAGACCGGGATCGCCTTCCTGGCTTGGCTCAACGGCCGCCAGCCGGGCTTCACGATGCTCGGCGGGTTGCAGTCCGCGCGCAGCATCGTGCACCTGGCCCGGATCTTCGCGCTGGCCAACGATGCGCAGCTGCTGGTCGATCCGGAGTTCGCCGCGCACCGGATGCGGTTGTGGCTAGAAGCTGCGGGGGCCGCTGCATGAGCGCGCGCGACGTGCCGATGAGCGCACCGGCCCGGGTACCGACTCCGCAGCCCGGTGACCCGCGGTTGGCCCGGCTTTCGCTGAACCAGCGCACGACCGCCAACTGGTCGCTGCGCGAAGCAGTGGAGGGCTGCGTGGCCGCCGGGCTCGGCTCCATCGGGGTCTGGCGCGAACCGGTCGCGGAGGTCGGGCTGGAGGTCGCCGCGCGGATGGTTCGCGATGCCGGACTGCGGGTTTCCTCGCTGTGCCGCGGGGGTTTGTTCACCTCCGGCGATCCGGTCGGCGACAACGTCACCGCCCTCGACGAGGCCGCAGTTCTCGGCTGCGACGCGCTGGTGCTCGTGCCCGGCGGGCTGCCCGTGGGCGACCGCGATCTCACCGGTGCCCGGCAGCGCGTGGCCGATGCCGTCGCCGCACTGGTCCCGCACGCGCGCGAACGCGGGGTGCGACTGGGCATCGAGCCGATGCACCCGATCTTCGCCGCCGACCGAGGGGTCATCTCAACCCTCGCCCAGGCCCTGGACATCGCAGAGCGGCACCCGCCGGACGTGGTCGGCGTCGTGGTCGACACGTTCCACGTGTGGTGGGAGCCGGGCGTGCTGGAGCAGATCGCGCGCGCCGGGCAGCGGATCGTCAGCTACCAGATCTGCGACTGGATCACCCCGCTACCCGCGGACACGCTGCTCAACCGCGGGATGATGGGCGACGGCCACATCGACTTCGCAGCGCTCACGCGCGCGGTTTCCGCTGCCGGGTACCGCGGGGACGTCGAGGTCGAGATCTTCAACGCCGACCTCTGGGCCGCCCCCGGCTCCGATATTGTCGCCACCCTGACCCGCCGGTACGTCGAGTTCGTGGAGCCGCACCTCTAGCCACACCTCTAGCCGCCAGGAGGAGTCCACATGAGACGAAGAACAAACGACAACTACGGGCGCGTCCGCGACGTCACCATCATCGGCACTCCCGCTCCCCTGACAGCGGTTTCCGGATTTTCTCCCGCAGTCCACCGCTTTCCACCGGCGGCCTGCGATGCATGACCAAGCCACAACGGCGAGGGATGGAGTCCTACCATGCGCGTGCGCAGATCCTGGGGCGCCGCGATCACCGCAGTGGTGGCCGCAGCGACCCTGTTAGCACCACCGGCGGCCGGTCCCGCCGACGAACCGATCACCGATCCGATCCCCGAAGCGCCGCAGCAGTCCCGGCTCGGCCTGGTGCTCCAGGAAGTCGCGCAGCTGCCCGCGTCCGAGGCGACGCCCCCGGCGACCGACCCGCGGCTGATCCGGCACAACCGGATCAACTACATCGGCGAGGTGCCCGACGGCTCCGGCCGGATGTTCGTGCCCGACCTCAACGGCCCGCTGTACCTGCTGGACGGCGGTCAGCGACACGTGTACCTGGACTTCAAGGCGCGCTTCGAGCACTTCTTCTCCGGGCTCGGGATGGGCAGCGGCTTCGGTTTCGTCGCCTTCCACCCCGACTTCGCGCGCAACGGCAAGTTCTACACGGTGCACAGCGAGGACAAGGCGGCCATCGACTCCGAGGAACCGACCTATCCGAACCAGCCGAAAGCGTCCGTTCAGAGCGTGGTGACCGAGTGGACCGCCGACGATCCGGCCGCCGACGTGTTCACCGGTTCCCAGCGGGAGATCTTCCGGTTCGGGTTCACCACCCAACTCCACGCCATCCAGCAGATCGACTTCAACCCCACCGCCAAGCCGGGCGACCCCGACTACGGCCTGCTGTACCTGGGAGTCGGTGACGGCGGCATCGGTCTGGACTCCGACGTGCCTCAGGACATGAGCACCCCGGCGGGCAAGATCCTACGTATCGACCCGGCGGGCACGGACGCACCCAACGGCCAGTACGGCATTCCGGCGTCGAACCCGTTCGTCGGCACACCCGGCGCGCTGGGCGAGATCTACGCCGTCGGCATGCGCGACCCGCACCGGTTCAGCTGGGACCCCGAGGGTCAGCACGCGATGTACCTCGGCCACATCGGCCAGCACGCCATCGAAGCGGTGTACGAGGTCCGCGCCGGGGACAACTTCGGGTGGAGCGAGCGCGAGGGTGACTTCACCTTCCGCCCGGAGAACCAGTGCTACCTGTACCCGCTACCGGCGGACGACGAGAAGTACGGCTACGTCTACCCGGTGGCCGCCTACGACCACGATCCGCCGCAGGGCTGGCCGTGCAACTCCGACAGCGGCCACGCGATCTCCGGCGGGCAGGTATACCGGGGAGTGCAATTTCCGCTGCTGCGAGGCAAGTACGTCTTCGGCGACCTGGTGGACGGCCGCGTGTTCTACACCAACGTAGACCAGATGAAGCGCGGCGCGCAGCGCGCGCCCCTTCACGAATTACAGCTGTTCGACACCGCGGGCAAGCAGATGCGGATGACGGACCTCGTCGGGGACAGCCGGGTGGACCTGCGCTTCGGCACCGACTCGCAGCGCAACCTGTACCTGCTCGCCAAGGCCAACGGCAAGATCTGGAAGGTAACCGGAACGCGGATGGCCCCCGGCTCGGAGGTCACCCCGCAGGTGCAGCGGAACCTGGTCGCCTACTACGACTTCGAGCGTCCCTTCCCCGCCGACGATTCCCGCGAGCTCGACCGCGGCTCGTCGCGCACCCTGCTGAGCCTGCTGGGCGGCGGTGCGGACATACGGGTGGCCGACGGCGCGTTCCCCGGCAGCAACAACGCCCTCCAAGCTCAGCAGGTCAACCCCGGAGTGGCCGGCAAGGACGACTGGAAGGCCGGTGTCTGGGACCGCAACGGCGTCTCGTCACTCAGCGCGTTCAATGGCACCGAGGGCGCGACCGTGATGGGCTGGTTCAAGATGACCGGCGAGAACCCCAGCCCCAACTCGAACACACCGGACCCGGGCGACCGGTACAACGCCGTCAGCCTGGCCGGTATCCTCAGCGGCAACTCCGACGGCCACGACGTCCGGGCGCTGCTGGAGCTGATCCAGGTCGACGGTGAACTGCGACTGGTGGGACTGGGCCGCCGCATCGACGGAGGCAGGTCCCAGACGTTCGCCGCCCAGCAGAATTGGCGCGAGGTCCTCCCGCCCGGCGAATGGGTGCACCTGGCGGCGACGTTCGATTATACAACCGGCGAAATCACCCTCTACCGCAACGGCCAGCCGCTCCCGGGCTTCTACACAGTCCCGGGCGACCCATGGCAGCTCGACGGGTCTGGAACGACGAAGACGAACCCGCGAGGAATCAAGATCGGCGGCAGCTTCCCGCAGAACACGGCGGAGCGAAACCCGTGCAACTGCCGGATGGACTCGCTGATGTTCCTGAACACGGCGGTAGAACCAGCAACGATCAACCACCAATACCGCCGCTTCTTCCATCGCTGAAAGCCCCAACGCGGGGCGCGGCCACCCCGCGCCCCGCGCGGCCGGGGGCCGCTCGCCTCGGACGTGCGCTCAACCCGCAAGGTCAAGTCTTGTGACCTGGATTTTCACATTCCCCGAAACTGGTTCTCCAGCGACTAAGACGCGGTTGCGATGCACCGTCAGCAACGTCTCACTCTGATGTGGGTGGTACTCGAGCGGAACCAGGACAGACTCGGGATCATGGTCAACATCGAGGACGCCTGGAAAGCACTGCAACAGACCACGGACCTCATCAAGGCCGCGGATACCAAAGCTGGAGCCGTCCTTGCCGCCAGCGGTGTGCTCGGCGGAGTGCTGGTACGAGCTCTTCCAGCACCGCAGGACTGGACGACGAGGGGTCTCTACACGGGTTCACTGCTTGTCAGCCTCGGTTTGGTGAGCGTGAGCATCCTCCTCGCGCTCTGGGTCTTCGTGCCCCGGCTCAACGCAGACGAATCTCGATCGCCGCTCTTCTTCGACAATGCCGCCAGCTGGTACTCGACGTCGAACGCCTTCACATCGGCGTACCGAGACCTCCTGGAAGATGCCGAGCGGCTGCAGCTATCACTTTGCCAACAGGTGTGGGCAACGAGCAGGGTCGCACAACGGAAGTTCCGTGCGGTGACACCCGCCATCTGGACGTTCGGCGCCTCCCTCATCGTCGCGTTGGGGGCAGGATTAGCACGTCTTGGGTGAACACGGCGAGGGCGGTGCCGCTCGTATCAGGCGCTCCCAAGCCGTCGTTGGACTGCCACCCTGGCTTGGTGCACTCGGTTATGCGGTTCAGTCGGCAGGCCCTTCGCAAGCTCCTCAACGGGTAACACGCAACCGTCACCCAACGTACCTATAACAAGGCTCTTCGGGTGATCTTGTCGCACTCCGTTCCGCGGCGGATCGACCAGGGACTACACACGAAGCTGTGAGCGAAACCAACAAATTTCGTCCACCACGCGGCTTCCGATCTCTGATCACTGCCAGCGTCTGGGCCGCGATCGCACAGCAGGGGGTTCGTACTGCACACCGTGCGCAACAACGTCTACTTCACCAAGGTGCCCCAGGCGGTTGGGTGCTGTTGTGCCTGTCTGGGCGGTTGAAGATCGTGTACGCCGAACCCGACGGTCGAGAGCTCATGCTCGCCGTACGCGGCCCTGGGGACGTCGTAGGCGAGTTCTCGGGGCGGGACGGCCAACCTCGGTCGGCCACAGTTCAGGCGATCGAACCCGGCATCACCTGCAAGCTCTCCGACGAGCGGTTCAGCGAACTCGTCCAGCGCTTTCGGCTGGGATCGCAGCTGAACACCTACATCATGGGCAAGTTGCGCGAGAGCGCTGCGCACGCCTGGCAGCTCGCACACCGCACCACCGCAATACGGCTTGCTTCCCTCCTCATCGCACTCGTCGACGCTGCAGGCCCTGACCACCCTTGCCCGACCACCATCGCCATGTCCCAAGAGGAGTTGGCAACAGCGCTGGGGTTGGCGCGCTCGGCGATCACACCTGTCCTCTCGGAGTGGAAAGCCGCAAAGTTGGTCCGGATCTCCCGAGGAAGGCTCGAAGTCGTCGACACGTTGGCGGTTCGCAAAATCACCCGGCGAGATCTGTCCACTTCTGGACAAAACGACACCTGAACTCCGGGCAACCTCATACGCGTCATCCCCACACGCGACGCTAGAAGGAGCAACGGTGAACGAGGCCTTCCAAGACCGCAACCGCCCACTAGGTGAATACACCGGAATTCTCGCGGTCGATGTCCGCAGCTTCAGCAAGCACAACAACGCTCAGCAGAAGACAATCGTGGAGATGCTACCCGACGTTATTAAGCAGGCCACGAGCCGGGTCGGCATCGCGGAGTTGTGGGATGAGCACGTCTTCCGAGCTTTCCGCGGTGACGGGTACCTCATCGGGTTACATCCGGACCTGGCGAGTGCCGTGGTGGACAGGTTCTTCGACTCCTTGCAGAACGAGCTGCGCCGCCGCTCCGGCGAGTTCCGGGCGGCTGAGATCGAACTCCGACTGCGCACCAGCGTGCACCTCGGCCCGGTGCAGTCGTTCAACGCTCTCATAGAAGACTCCCCGTCGGGAAAGTTCATGGTCGACACCGGCCGCATGGTTGACGCCGAGCCCATTCGAGCGCTGCTCGACCACTCCGACCCCAACGTCACGTTCGTGGCTTCGGTGCTGTCCCGCGCGGTTATGGAGCAGGTAGTGGAAGCAGGTCTGACTACGCGGCAACCGAGCGAATTCGTCGAAGCGCCGCTGCAGGTCGAGGCGAAGGAGTACTCGGGCACGGGATACTTGCGTGTGCCCGCCCCGTCCGGTGAGCTGCTCAGCTTGGGTCTCCTGCGCACGCAACCCGAACCGGAGTCGGAGAGTACGACCGCACAGCGGTCAGACCTCGGTGCTCCGACGTCGAACACCTTCTCCGGCAGCGCTGAAAATGCCATGCAGGCCGGGACTGTGCACGGCGGAGTTCACAACAACTCCACGAGAGACGTCAGCGGTGGTATCGCCGTGAGCGGCAGTGGTTCGGTCAACGTCGGGGGCGACATCGACCAGTCGTCGGGCAAGCAGGACTTCTCGGGAACCTTCCTGACCCAAGGCGACTCCAACTTTGGCCCGTCCAGTGGTCGCCGTATCGGCACTGACAACGACCAGGCAGGACGGTGAGCACGGTGGCCCCCTACGAGGTCGACTCATTCGGCATCCTTGAACCACCCGAACCCGAACCCCATCCCGATACCACCGCGAACACCGACGAAACTGCGCCCCAACAGCCGGGCATCTCCGCCTCGGGCAACGGCACGGTCAGTGTCAGGGGCGGCATCGACCAGTCGCATGACAAGCTCGAAGTTCGCAGCGACAAAACCTTCGTCATGATGAGCGAAGCCGTAGCAGATGCAGCCGAATGGCTCGCACAGGCGCGCGTCCTGGAACGGAGCGAGCGCGGCCTTCAGGACCGCGAGGCACTTCAGAGGCTAGCGGAGAGGTACGTCCCGCCACCAGGCCTTCTCGGAGAGGCACCCAAGGGAGAGCCCGAGACTGCCTTCCAGATCCTGCAAAAGCGCAGGGTTCTGCTCATCGGCGCGGAAGGACGTGACTGCGGCCAGCTCGCCGCCGGTCGACGCCTTGGTTTCGAGCTGCAGAACAAATACCAAGAACTCATTGTCCGCGAAGAACTCATCGACCCAGGATTCCGGCTCCAGGCCGACGCCTTGTTGGTCGAACACGAACCAGCCACTGTACTCGTCGACCTCCGCGGTTCAGGCGGGGACGACCTGCTGGCCGTACGTCGGGGACTCGTCGAGTTCACCAACCAGCTCCAGCACTACCGGAGCTACCTGATCCTCATCATCCCGCATGCGCAGGTACGCAGCTTCGACGAGCACTTTCCCGGCCGAGTGCATAAACTTCTCAAGCCTTCGTCTGTCGAGGTCCTCGCAAGGCACCTCACCGAGATGGACGTTCACGCGCTGGTTCAAGAAACAGGCGCTGCCGACCGACTGGAGCGCCTATGGCCGCCGAAGGTCAAGGAACTCGCGGAGGCTGTTGCCGATCGAATCAGCAATGGCGAAAGTCAGCAACAGGCACTCCAGAGCGTCTTGGAGAATGAGCTGCACAGTTGGACAGCCGGTTTGCGGCAAGAAATCCGCGAGAAGCAGGAAGCCGGCGACTCCGAATGGCTAGCTCTGCTGCTGGCCGCAGCCGTCTTGGAGGGCGCTTCCCCCAAGCATGTCGTGGACGCGTCCGATCAGATGCTGGCGTACAACGAGCTGCAGCCGGAAAGACCTGTTCCGCTGCTGAGGCTGAGTCCGTTCGCCCGGTTGTCGCACCTTGAGCACGAACGCTTCAACAAAGAGACCCGGCTGTTCCAGCCCCGCGGTTTCGGAACGCAAGTACTCCGGCACTTCTGGCACGAGCACCCCGACCTCCACGAAACGATGCTGGATTGGATCGGGGAGCTGCCTCGAATGATCCGCGACCTCACGCGCGACGAGCTGGAACGGATCGCTGACCGAGCTGCCGAACTCGCAACCGAAGGCGGCGCCGGAGTCGCTACTGCGCTCGCTGACAACTGGGCGAGGACCAGGGCCGGCGAGGAGTCGAAGGGCACTCAGACATCCAACCACTGGTCAGATCGCTACCGGCGGTCGATCGCCGTCCGCTTGTTGACCACGACCGCCACGGATTCAGCTCTGGGCAAGGACGTCAGGCAAAAGCTTTGGAACTGGTCTCGGGACTCCAACGCCGATCTTCAGCTACTCACGGCTGAGGTGTGCGGTGGGCTTGGGCAGTCCTTCCCGAGAATCGCGCTCACCCGGCTCAAACACTTGGCCAGCTCGGAGAACGACCTCGTACGGACGTCGGTGCTCACTGCCGCGCAGCAGATCGGCACCGACCTCGGTGCCTCGCGGTTCCTTCGTTACCTATCCGAATGGTTCGACGGTGCTCCCCCGACACGTCTGCACCTTCTGTCAGAAGCCGTTTCTACAGTACTGGCTGAGCAGTCCGAAGCAATCGAGGCGGATGCGGCTGCGCCGTTCTGGAACCAGGCGCTTGACACCATGCCGCCACCGGATCTCCGACTGCTCGTCGAAAACTGGCTCCGCACGGTCTCTGCCATGCCACCAGACCAGCGTGACAGCATGGTGGAACCGCTCGTGGCGGCCACCAAGTCTGAGTCTGTGCGAATCGCACAGGTCCAGTCCGCCAGCCGGTTCGGCCGGACATTCTTGGATCTGAGCCACCTCGGAGACGATCCGGTGGCAGAAGCCGTGCACCAGCTCTGGACACGGCTGGATGAAGTCGACCCCATCTGGCAGTAGAAGGGAAGGCGCGTGGCGGAATTCGGATGGCGACGGCTGCGGCAGCGCCGGTACGCGCGGGAGGTCCGGGACAAAGTGGCCAGCGGGAGCGAGGTAGCGACTTTCGGCTCGGCAGCTCCTGTCCGCGGCAAACGCTCCCTGTCGTTGCCCAGTGAGGATGAAGGTCTTCACTTCGACGCAAGTGTTCACTTCGAAGCCAGATGGATTGGAACCGAACCCGCCCCGCCCTCCCTGCTCGACATTGCGCTGGAAGGCATCTCACGACGCGCTGAAGGGGCGAGCAGACGGCGCACATTGACCGAGGCCGAACGGCTAAGAGGTGAGCTGAACACGACGCTCCTCCGCTGGGAGCCGGTCCCTGGAACGGCCGTCCATGCACGAGGCCACTGCGTGTCGATCGACGTCGACGTGGAGTACGTCGCTGCAGTTGAGGCACGGGAGGCCGCAATTCGTCGTCAAACGGTCGTCTCCTGGCAAAGCCATCAGCGCAGACATCAAGAGGAGCAAATGTGCTCGCTGCTCCTCGACCCACTCCGCGCGACCGCGTGGTGGCTCCTCGACAATCGGGAAAATCCCGAGCAGCTGGTAGCTATCGCGCAAACGTTCCAAGAACTGCGCGGCATTCTGGCGTCCGAGAAGCGACCGGACACCGCTGGACAACTCCTCGACGAACTTCTGGAGACTTCAGACGAGGCGGTCCGGACACGCCTGGTTTCATTACTGCAGAAAGCCTTCACCGAATACGGCCGAGAAGAACTCACCGCTCGACTGAAGGAGTGTGAAGAGAAGAACGCACTCGGCACCAATTTTTGAAGTCCCGGTAGAAGGATCAGGTCCCGGTAAACGTGCAGGTGCCGGGTTCGCCCACATGTTTTCGGGGTCGTAAATTGGCCATAACCATCGTTGCCTGACGGGGATGGTGCTATGGGTCAGCTTGTGGACAAGGACAGCAGCGGAAGCTCGCCAACGCTCCCAGCGCCGCGGACTTCTCCGAAGCTCTGGCGCGGGGCATGGCCGTGCTGGCCGCCTTCAACGATGAGAACCGGCGGCTGACGCAGGCCGACCTCGCCCGCAAGCTCGGCCTTCGCGCCACGGTTCGGCGCGCCGTGCTGACCTTCGATCACCTCGGGTATCTCGTCGCCGATGGTCACGTGTACGAGCTCAGCCCGCAGATCCTGCGGCTGGCCGCCGGATACGTGACCTCCAGCATCACTGGCTCCGTCGTGCAACCCGTATGCGACCGGATCTGCGCGCACGTGCAGGAGGCTTGTTCCGTCGCCGTGCTCGACAGCGTGGACGCCGCTCGCCTGCTCCTGCGGCGGCAGAATGTTCGATTAACGCACAAGTTCGTTTGGCTGGTGGCGTCGCCCGTACGTTCGCCGCCGCGGAGGGCGCAACGGATTTCCCGGCGACACCACAGGAGTAGTCAAGACCGCCTCGATGCAGCGGGTGCGTGAGCTGTATCCGCATTTCAGAAGTCAGGACCGATGAGTTCGGCAACCGGGCCAGGTCTATACCTGCGAACCGCAAGCGGTGAGCGTGATCAAGGAGGGAATCCATGAGCCCCAAAGCACTACCTCCCGTCGTCGATGCCGACACCTGGCAGCGCCAACTCGATGCGTTGCGCGCCCGGGAGAAGGCCGCGACCCGAGAACTCGATGCGATCGCGGCCCAGCGCCGCCACATGCCGATGGTCGAGATGCCCGACTACACCCTCGATGGCGAGGAGGGACCGGTCCGGCTGGCGGACCTCTTCGGCGGCATGTCGCAGCTGATCGTCTACAACCACATGTGGTTCCCCGGGAAGCAGTGGCAGTGCCCCGGCTGCACCGGGTTCACCTCGCAGTTCACCCGGTTGGAGTTCCTGGCGAACTGGGACGCCCGGTTCGTGATCGTCACCCAAGGGCCGATCGACGAGGCCCTCGCATACAAGCGGCGGGTCGGGAACAAGATGACCTGGTACTCCACTGCGAACAGTCCATTCGGCACCGATGTCGGCGCACCTCCCGGCGGAGGATTCGCCGTCAACGTCTTCCTGCGCGACGGCGACACCGTTTATCGCACCTGGCACACCAACGGTCGCGGCACCGAGCAGATCAGCCACACTTTCGCGCTGGTCGATCTGCTGCCGTACGGGCGGCAGGAGGAGTGGCAGGATTCGCCCGACGGCTGGCCGCAAGGTCCCACCTACAGCCGGTGGGCCAGCTCCGAAGACATCGCCGCGCACTACGGCCAGGATGATTGACGGGGTGGTTCAGGCGCTTACCGATCTTGCCCGCAACGGCCGGGAAGGATGCCAGGCCGGACGACCGACGTCGGGCGGGGCACCACGGGTCCGGCGCGGCGCATATCGGGCACTCGGGTGGTCAGGCAGCGGAACGCGACCTCCCCTCGATCCACGCCGGCGGGGCGCCGGGACAGTAGTGGCCGCCCGAGGAGAATGCAGGTCTCGCCCTGGACCTCCCTGCGATGTCGAAGCGACCAGGATCCTCGTGCTTCGCAGGGTCCCGGCCGAGGCCAGCAGCACCGGCGTGTCCTTGCGCAGCTGGCGGTCGGCGAGCTCGAGCGGTTCGTGCACGATACGGCCGGTCGTCTGTACGGACGGGTCCCAACGCGGCGCCTCCCTGCGCTGCTCTTGAGCCTGGGCAAAATATCGCGTTTAGTTCGTTCAGGATTTCCCGCATCTGCCGGAGCCGCTTGGTCGAGCGGGCCCGTCCAACGATCCGGACACCACCAGGCTTGCGCAGTCGCGGACCAGGTCGATGCTGCCGCGCTCGATCGCCTCGTCCAGCAGTTCGTCGGCGATGTCCTCGATGCGCTGCCGGTACCTCGCCATGGTGCGCAATTTCCAATTGAAATCGAAGGTTCGATTTCAATTGGAAATTGCGGCGTTGCGAAGGGGTGGTGCGGGCCGGTGGCGTCCGTCTGGTGAACCGGTACCACTACCGGTCGTGAGTGCGAAAGCCCTAAGAACCGGCTTTCGCACTCACGATTGGTCACCCGCGGCGCATTCCGCGTTCGAGGGCATCGATGATTCGCGGGCGCAGTTCGTCGGCGCGGACGATCGCGTCGACCGAGCCGACTTCGACAGCCCGTTGGATGCTGTGCACCCGGTCGAACTCCGCCGCCACCTCGCTTAGCTTCTCCGCGCGCACCGCCGCCCGGACATCGGCCAGCTTCAGGTTCAGCGTCGCCCGCTCGGTGCCGTCGGCCTCGGCGACGAGCTCTTCGAGCTCGCGCACCGCGGGGTCGTTCGCCGTCCGCGCGTTGACCTCGCCTGCGAAGACCACCGCGGCCGCCGGCGCGCCGCCGATCACCGAGGCGAAAGAACCCTCCACTGCGAGCACCGTCATGTTCTGGTTCAGCGCCTTGGAGAACACCACGAAGGCGCCGCCGTGGTACCGGGAGATCACGCAGAACACGATCGGGCCACGGAAGTTCACGATGGCCCGGCCGATTTCGGCGCCGTACTCCAGCTGCAGCTTCCGCATCGACTCCGGCGAGCCGTCGAAACCGGACAGGTTCGCCAGCACCACGAGCGGTCGGTTCCCGCTGGCCGCGTTGATCGCCCGCGCCGCCTTCTTCGACGAGCGCGGGAACAACGTGCCGGCGGTGTAGGAGTCCGGCCCGTCGGTGGGCGGGAAACCACGGCGCGCCACCGGCTGAGATTCGATCCCGAGCAGGCACACCGGCCAGCCGCCGAGGTGCGCGTCCTGCACGACCGCGGTGTCCGCGTCGGCCATCCCTGCCCAGCGCTCCAGAACAAGGTGGTCCTGGTCGGCGACCGCCCGCAGCACCGTGCGGATGTCGAAGGACTTCTTGCGGTCGGGGTTGCTCGCCGCCGAGAAGATCTCGCCCACCGTGGTGAAGTCGCTGCCCGCCAACGCGTGCGGGAAGTCCGAGATGTCCCGGTCATGCGGGTCGGCGGTGCCGGCCCGCCGCGGCGCGGCCTCGCCCGGAACGACGTAGGTGTGGTCGTAATGCGCCATTAGCACATCGCGCGCGGCACCCAGGTTCGGCGCCCAGTACTGGGCCTGGCCGTTCGGTCCCATCACCCGGTCGTACCCGCCGATGCCGAAGTTGTCCTCGGCCGACACGCCACCAGAGAAGTCCAGCGACTGCTTACCGGTCAGCACCATCGCCGAATCCGGCGTCATCACCAGGATCCCCTTGGTGTGCATGAGCATCGTGGCCTCGGCGTTCCAGTACGGCTGGGCGCCGACGTTGATCCCCGCCACCACGATGTTTATCTCGCCGCCGTCCTGGGTGAACTGGACGATCCGCTTGAGCGCGGCAGCCACCCAGTCCATGTTCTCCGTGCCGGAGTCCATCGAGATCCGGGCACCCGCCGACAGCGCGAACCACTCCAGCGGCACCTCCAACCGTTCGGCCAGGTCCAGGGCGGCGATCACGCGCGAGCACTCCGCTTCCGACAGCGCGCCGAGCGCCTTGGTCGGATCGCCCAGCAGCACCACCCGGGTCACGCCCTCGGGATGGCGTTCGGTCGGCGTGCTGACGACACCGGCGACGATGGCCGCCGAGTTCTGGCCCTTCGGGCGGTCCACCGGTGCCAGCACGCCGGTCTCGTCAAGGTCGTGCTCGACGAAGGTGCCGTCGAGCCCGGCGAGCATGCCGGTCAGCTCGTACGGGTAGACGGTGCCGCGCTTGGCGGCGCGCAGCACCTTCTGGCGGTAACTGTCCAGCGGCTCGACCGGTTCGGTCGGCGGCTCGATGACGGACAGCTGCATCCCGGTGCTGGCGTCGTAGCCGATCCGCACGGCGAATTCGCTGAGCTCACCGGTATCCCGGTCGCGCCGGCGCCCGAGGAACAGCACTTCCTCCAGCCCGGCCCCCGCGGTCGTGGGCAGCACCCGTTGCGCGACGGTGTTCAGCTCGTCCGTGGACAGCTCGCTCGGCGGCCACACGTAGATGGTGATCCGATTGGTGCCGGACCCGTTGTTGCCGTTGTTCGCACCGGGCTTCGCCTGCGCCTTGCGGACCGCGTCGAGGCACGCGGTGAGTACGCCTTCCGCGGCGGGTAGCGCGACGAGCCTGCCGTCGTCGTCCCGGAGCGGCGTCAGGTCCCGCACCTGGGCCAGCGCCACGAACCGCTCGTCGGCGGGGTTGTTCGGCGCCACGCAGCGGAAGAGGTAGACCTCCTCATCGGCCGAAGGCAGGCGGGTCAGGTCGAATTCGCTCAGCCGCTCCAACTGCATCCGCTCGGCGATGAGCGGGTGCAGCCCGCGGATCAGGCGTTCCTCGGCGAAGCCGGTCGGCGACGGGCGGAACGTGAAGTGGTGGTGCATCACCGCGCCGCTGCGGCCAGCCACTGTGGTGGTGATGCGGCTGACCTGGCCCGGCAGCGGTTGGGCCGCGAGCACCTCGGCCAGCTCTGCCGCCATCGCGTCGGTGTCTTCGGGCTGATCGGCCCAGACGAGGTAGATGTCGGCGACGAGGTCGCCTTCCGGCGCCAGTTCGGCCAACGCCCGCACGGCATCGGGCAGGGCTGCGAAGTCGACCGCGGTGGCCACCACGCGCAAGTGCGCGCTCCGGTGCTCGGCGCTGACGAACGTGCATCCCGCGACGCGGGTCGTGCGGACGTCTTCGAGTTCCCGGTTGCCGTAGTAGCGGCGGGTGAGCACCTCCAGCAGCGGCGCCGGGTCGGTGCCCTCGCGGCCGATGCGCTGCCCGACCAGCCGGACCAGCGGTTCGGCGCTGGTGACCATGGCGGCGATGCGCTCCGCCCGGTCCGGTGCGTCCGGGTGCTCGTCGAGGTGGCGCAGGTGCTTGCGCACGCCCGCGTAGACCTCCGCGCGGTTGCGCCGCAGCATGGGCTGGGCGAACCAGCGGAAGACCACGGTGCGGGCCAGGTCGGAGATGGCGGGGAGCCGGAGTTGGGTGGCCGCGATCAGGTGTTCCAGCGCCAGTCCTGCGGCTTGGCGAGCCGCCCCGGACGGGGGTGCCTCGGCGAGCCACTGCCGCAGCAGGGCGGTCACCACCGCCGCGTCCGTCGTGGCGCGCTGCTGGGCGAGGAAGATCCGGAAGACGGCCTCTTCCAGCTCGGGCATCCGGTCCAGCTCCTGGACCCCGTAGTGACCGAGCACCCGGACGAGGCGCTGCTGGAAGGTCTCGGAGAGCCCGGCTCGCTCGACGTCCAGGCTCTGCAGGTAGGTGTGAAAGTACTCGCGGGGGCTGTGCACCCGCGAGTCCGCCTTCGTCTCCTCCCCCACCGGCCGGTTGCGGCTCAGCTCGGAGAAGTCGGCGAAAACCGCCAGCAGTTCGATCTCCTCGGCGAGCGGGCGCTGCCCGGCCTCGACGAGTTCCGCCCGGGCGGTCAGGTAGTCCGTCAGCACCCGGCGCTCGTCGTGCGGGTCCACGTCGAACCCGAGCAGCAGGCTGCGCAGATCCTGCTGGCCGCGGGTCGCCCGCTGCTGCGCGCTGAGACCGTCGGGCCCCGGGGGGAGGGCGAGGTCGGCGGCGGCTTCTCCCGTGGGCTGCTCGGAGTCGGCCTCGTCCTGGTCGCCGAGCGGTTCCAGCCTCAGCAGCGGCGCGCCGGTCTCGACCTGGCTGCCCGCCCGCACCATGCATTCCCGCAGCTTCGCGCGGAACGGCGCGCGCACCACGGTCTCCATCTTCATGCTCTCCAGCACGATCGCCGGAGCACCGGCTTCGACCTCGGCGCCGACCTCCAGCGGGGTGGCGACCACCAAGGCAGGTGCCGGTGCGCGCAGCACACCGCCCTCGTCCCGGCTGACCCGGTGGGCTACGCCGTCGACCTCCACCAGGTGCACGGGGCCGTGGGTGTCGGTGACCAGCCGGAATCGCTGCCCGTTGACCGCGATCTGCCCGGCGTGCGAGTCGAACCGCTCGACCTCGATGTCTGCGGGGTGGAAGTCACCGCCGTTTGCGGTGGCGATGCCGACCCGGAACCGCTGGTTACCTACGCGCGCCACCCGCACCCGGTAACCGACGCCCCGCAGCTTGAGCTCCAACGGTCGACCGCTCTCGTGGCGCGCCTGGGGTCGGCCGCCGTGCGCGGCGGCCAGGAACCGCTGCCGTTCGGCGAGTTCGGCGTCTTCGTAGTCCTTGATGGCGGCCGCGGCCAGCGCGATCGCGGAGTGCCGGTGCGCCTGGAGCTCGCCCTGCGCACGCACCCGGTCGATCCACCCGGTGTCGGCGGTGGCCTCGATCACCTCGGGCCGGTCGAGCAGGTCGAGCACGAAGCTCTTGTTCGTCGCGCCGCCTGAAACGATGACCGTGGTCTGCGCCATCGCCCGGCGCAGCCGGCCCAGCGCCTCATCGCGGTCCCGGCCGAACGCGATGATCTTGGCGATCATCGAGTCGAAGTCGGCGGGAATTGTGTCGCCCTCGCTGACCCCGGTGTCCACGCGGATGCCGGGACCGGCCGGGAAGTCGAGGCGGACGATCTTGCCCGGGGACGGGGCGAAGTCGCGGTCCGGGTCTTCGGCGTTCAGCCGGGCCTCGATGGCGTGTCCGTTCTCGGCGGGCGGCTCGCCCTCCAGCTTGCCGCCGCCTGCCACGTGCAGCTGGGCCTTGACCAGGTCGACGCCGGTGGTGGCCTCGGTAATCGGGTGCTCCACCTGGAGGCGGGTGTTGACCTCCAGGAAGGCGAACAGCCGCTCACCGGGGTGGTAGAGGAACTCCACGGTCCCAGCGCCCCGGTAGCCCACGGCGAGGGCGAGCCGCTCGGCGGCGGCCTTGAGTTCCCTGCTCTGCTCGGCGCTGAGCACCGGGGAGGACGATTCTTCGATGACCTTCTGGTTGCGCCGCTGGATCGAGCAGTCCCGCACCCCCAACGCCCACGCCGTGCCCTGCCCGTCGGCGATCACCTGGACCTCGACGTGGCGGGCGCCGGTGACCAGCCTTTCGAGGAAGACCGCGCCGCTGCCGAAGGCGCGCTCGGCCTCCATCCGGGTGCGCTCGTAGGCGTCGATCAGTTCCTGCTCATCGTTGATCATCCGGATACCGCGGCCGCCGCCACCAGCGGTCGCCTTCAGCATCAGCGGATAGCCGATCTCGTTCGCGCTGCGGATCGCCGCGTCCAGGTCGGCGACCTCGCCGCGACTCCACGGCGCCACCGGGACGCCGACCTCCTCGGCGATCAGCTTCGCGCCGATCTTGTCGCCGAGCTTGCGCATCGCCTCAGGGCTCGGCCCGATGAAGGTCACGCCTAGTTTCTCGCAGAGCTCGGCGAACGCCGGGTCCTCGGCGACGAACCCCCAACCGACCCACGCCGCGTCGGCTCGGGTCTCGGTCAGCGCCCGTTCTAGGACGCCGAGGTCCAGGTAGGGACGCGCATGCGCCGGGCCGAGGTCATAGCTCAGATCGGCCTGGCGCACGAAGGCGGCCGTGCGGTCGGCGTCGGTATAGAGGGCCACGGTCTCGATCCGGGACCCGGTTTCCGCCGCGACCTCCTGCACAGCATGGATCAGCCGCATCGCAGCTTCCCCGCGATTGATGATCGCAACACGACTGAACACCGAGCAGACCTCCTGCAGCTTTCTCTCCTGGGGACAACAACAACACCCTGCTAAGCACACCTTCCTGGCTACCGGTTGGTATGGATATGTCGCAACTACGGCGTGGTGCGCCCCGAAAATCGTCGGGCATCGCCAAATCGACCCGATCGGCGGCCCTCCCGACTGCCTCGATGCGGCAATTTCAGTGATCCACGTCTCATTTGACGGCCCGCGTTTGCGGCGGGACAACGTCGGACTGCCCGCGGTCAGCCGATCACCCTCCGGCAGCCGGCCGTAGCGAACGCGCTAGCCGTGGCGTCTGCGGCCGATCATCGGGGCCTCCGTTCACTGCACGCCGCCGAGCAGCGCCGCGAGATCCGCAGCCGTCCCGCCCCGCCCCGCCCCGCAGCCGACGACCTGACTGTCCGGTTTCGGAGGCTTGTGCCGGAATGACCTTTCAGCGCCGGAGAAGCGCTCGTCGCCCGCGGTGGCGTCTCCTACCTGGCCGAGGTCCAGGCCCCTTCGCCGACGTCCTCACCGAGGATGGCCGAACCGTGCAGCACCACTACTTCCGGGCGCGACCCGATCGTCGAGGACGCACCAGGCACCTGCGCCGCCCCGGTCGTCAGCGCCCTGGCCGACGCCGGGTTGCGCCTGGAGTTCCTGCACGAGCACAACCGCGGTCATTTCCGCTTCCCCGCAGGCAACGCGTCACGCAGGTCTGTTCGCTCCGTGCGACCAAGGATGGGTGAAAGCGATCTGGATCTGCAGCGAAGGCGTTGGGTCACAGCAATTCGCTGATGGCTGCGACCAGCACCGCGGCCTCGTTCCGCGAACCCGGAACGTCCTTTGTGGAGCCACGTGCTGTTGCAGGACCACCTGCGGATTGGGTCACCCAGTCAGTGTCCGAGCCATCCTTGCGCTGGATTGCGCGAACCGTGGTTGCAGCACGCTACCCGAGGGATCGCCACTATGACAGCCACCACTCCTACAACGACAGGCGCCGCAGGCAAAGACGATGTGCCCATGATGCGGATGCCCGCTTCGAAGGACTCGATATGCGCGAGCTGGCAGCGCCGCGCGAGAGCCCACTGATCATATGTGGCCTTGGTGATGCTGCCCGCCACCGCGACGACGACTCGACGGTCAGCTCACGCTTCCGGTCCGCCCACAAGTCCGTGGAATGCGCCAACCCGTCCGCGCAACGCGTTCGAGATCGCGGAAGGTTAGCGAACCAAGATGCTCTCCTATGCGCGGCCACTCGCGCACTGAACGCCGATGTCGTGGTGACCGGCATCGGCGGACGACGCACCATCGCCGCCACCGACCTGTCCCTCGCGCCCTACGAAACTTCGCTGGCCACCTAAGAAATCCGCACCGAAGTGCGCCTGCCGATTCGCGAAACCGCCCGCTTCGGCTTCGCCGAGATCACCCGGCGGTCCGGCGATTTCGCCATCGCAGGAGTCCGCCGCGGCGCTGTAATTCGACGGCGGGACCGTGACTCGGGCGCGGCTGACCGGCCTGGGCATCGGCAGCACGGTCCCACGACTCGCCGAAGCCGAAGAGGCGCTGCGCGGGCGGGCGCTCACAGCGGAGTCCATCAACGCAGCGAACCGGGCCGCCGCGGACTCCGCCAGCCCGCCCGACGGCCTCCACGCCGACCGCGCAACCCGTCGCGCCGCGCTGCGGGCGGCCGCGCAGCGAGCCCTGGAGCAGGTGGCGCATGGCTGACACCCCCACCGCACACCGCGAGATCACGCTCACCGTCAACGGCCGGAAGGTCCAGCGCCTCGTCCCGGTGCGCCGGCTGCTCGTGGACTTCCTGCGCGACGGCCTCGGCCACACCAGCGCCCACGCCGGTTGCGAACACGGCATCTTCGGCACCTGCACCGTGCTCATCGACGGCGGACCCGCGCGCTCCCGCATCACCATGGCCGTGCTGGCCGACGGCACCGAGGTCACTACGGTGGAAGGCATCACCCCCGACGATCACCTGAGCCCGGTGAAACAGGCCTTCAAGGACTGCCACGGACTCCATGCGGTTTGCGCACAACGGGATTCGTCGTGCCGCTGTCCGCCCGTCGACCCCGATGATCACCCAACGACGCCTCGATTCGCGAACCGCTGTCTGAAAACCTCTGCCGCTGCACGGAATACCAGCACATCGTCGACGCCGTCAACAAAGCCTGGGGCCGCACTCCCGGCTGAGCGGCCCGTGCAGGTGACGTGGCCGCCTGATCCCACCTCCGTGCTGCGATCAGCAGATACCCGGCGCGGGCGAGGACGGCCACGAACGCGGTGCTGACATCTCCGGCAGGTTGGGTACTCCTCATGTGCGAGGGAGCTTCGCAGCTCTGAGTCAGCACGGGGAGGCCAAAATGAACGAGCACCGCTACACCGTCGTCGTCGGCGTCGACGGCTCGCCCGCTTCCAAGGCGGCCTTGCGGTGGGCCGTCTGGCAGGCAGGTCTGGTCGAAGGCGGCATCACCGCCCTGATGGCCTGGGACGCTCCGCTCATCTACAACTGGGAAGTCTCGGGGCTCGAAGATTTCGCCAGCACCACCGCCAAGAACCTCAACGAGGTGGTCAAGGAGGTTGCCGGCGACTCCGAGGTGGAGATCAGCAGGGAAGTCGCGCAGGGGCACCCGGCGCGTGCGCTGCTGGACGCCGCCGAGTCGTCCAACGCGGATCTGCTCGTTGTGGGCAACCGGGGTCACGGCGGATTCACCGAGGCGCTCCTCGGCTCGGTCAGCCAGCACTGCGTACACCACGCTCGCTGCCCCGTGGTCGTGGTCCGCGGCGAGTCCTGACCAATCGCGGCCTTCGGAAGCCTCGATCATTCCAGCGATGCGGCGTGGTCGGGCACGTACCTGAACGCGTCGCGGGGTGGACGCCGGTAGCCTCCGGCGCCCGCCTGCACGGGCATTTCCACCCGGGGGCGCGGCACCTCGTGGTACGGCACGCTCGACAGCAGGTGAGCAATCATGTTGATCCGCGCACGCCGCTTGTCCTCGCTTTCCACCAGGTACCAAGGGGATTGCGGGGTATCCGTCGCCGCGAGCATCTCGTCCCGCGCGCGGGAGTAATCGTCCCAGCGGGTCACCGACTCCAGATCCACCTGCGAGAGCTTCCACTGACGCATCGGGTCCTCGACGCGCTTGCGCAGTCGACGCTCCTGCTCGGTGCGGCTGATCGAGAACCAGTACTTGCGCAGCAGCAGCCCGTCGTCGACGAGCAGCCGCTCGAAGATCGGGCACTGCTCCAGGAAACGCCGGTGCTCGTCCTCCGTGCAGAACCCCATGACGTGCTCGACCCCGGCGCGGTTGTACCAACTCCGGTCGAACAGCACGATTTCCCCCGCCGCGGGCAACTGCTCGACGTAGCGCTGGAAGTACCACTGCGTTCGTTCCCGCTCGGTCGGGACGGGCAGCGCGGCGATCCGGGCCACCCGGGGGTTGAGGTATTCCGCGACGCGCCTGATCGTGCTGCCCTTCCCCGCCGCATCGCGCCCCTCGAACAGCACCACGAGCCGCTCGCGCTCGGTCCGGACCCATTCCTGCAGCTTCACGAGCTCCGCCTGCAGTCGCAAGAGCTCGCGTTCGTAGGTGGCACGTGGCAACCGCCGCGGTCCGGGCTGCGCCACATCGGATCGAGCCGCATCACCGGCACTGGTCATGTCGCTCACCTCCAGCACGCGGCGCAGCGCGTGACTCGGAGATCATCCAGCGCGCACCACGAGCACTGGACAGGGCGCCGAGTGGACGAGGGCACGACTGGTCGAGCCCAGGAGCATCCCGGTGAGGCCTCCGCGCCCACGGCTACCTACGACGATGAGCTGCGCATCTGCGCCGTGCAAGGCCAGGAACCGCACCGGTCGGTCCCGCTCCACGACGCGCTGCACCTGCACGTCCGGGTACTGCTCCTGCCACCCCGCCAGCCGCTCGGCGAGCAGCATGCCTTCTCTTGCCTCGATCGCATCCCAGTCACGTTCCGCGTCCAGGGCGAACCATTCGTCGATGGCGGTGTCGCTCCACACGTGGAGAGCCACCAGCGGAACGCGCCGCACGGACGCTTCCTCAAACGCAGCCTCCAGGGCACGCTCGCTGACCGCTGATCCGTCCACCCCGACGACGACCGGCCGAGTTCTTACCACGTCGGGATCCGTCCGGGGAGCCGGGACGACGACCACCGGGCACTGCGCCAGCATGGCGACGGTTTCCGCCGTGGACCCCAACGCCCTCTTCACGCCCGTAGCGTCACCCAAGCCGCGGGTGCCGACGACGACCCGCCGAGCCCCGGCCGATTCCTCGACGAGGACCGCAGCCGGCCTCCCGCGGCGTAGTTCCTGGGTGATCGCCACGTCGCTGACCGTCGCAGCGGTCTCCGCCGCCTGCGACAGCCAGCGACGGCGCTCGTTCTCGATGACGTCGAGAACGTTAGGCGACGTCGGCATCCGATCACCGGCATCATCTGCCCCACCAGCAACTACGCATACCAGCCGCAACGCTGCCCGGTGGAGCGCGGCGTCCGCTGCGGCCCACCTGACCGCATCCACCGCGACGTCCGAGCCGTCGATGCCCACCACGTCGAACGCCTGCATCCGGCATCCTCCCGCTCAGCCGCTCACGGCGGAACCCGTTGGAAGCACTAGCCGTCGATCAGCAATTCCCGCAGGTCACGACGTGCGGTCGCGGGTGTTGGCGAGCCGTAGCCGATCCGCACCACGGCCTGCGGTTGCATCCCTCCGCCGAGCAGCCGCCGCAGTTCATCCCGGGTCTGCTCGACCTCCACGACCGCCGACAGCAGCGACGACGCCAGGCCAAGTGCCGTCGCGGTGAGCAGCATGCGCTGCATCGCCTGCCCCGCGTGCAGGTCGTCGAGCCTGCTGTCGTGGTTCGAGCACACCACGACCAGCAGCGGATCGGACTCGAAGTCCTTGCCGGGAACCCGCGCACGCGCCTGACCACCGGAGAAGTCCCGCAGCACCCACTGGTCCTGGGGCTCCGGCAGCGGCCCCGCCGTGTCAGCCGGAACTCCTTCGGCCGCGCCTTTCGGCCGCCCCGTCCACTTCGCCAGCTCATCGCGGAAGCGCCCGTCCGCCATCTGCATCCGGTGCGCGCGGTGCACCAAGCCCTCTAGGCTCCCCAACTCCGGGCGCGTCATCACGCGCAACGAGCTCTGCTCGTGACGCACCGCGGCGGCCAGCGCCTGCCGGTGCGCGGTCGGAACCGGGTTCTCCAGGAATGGGCGCCGGTTGCTGCGTCGCTTGGGGATCGCTTGGTAAAGCGCCAGTTCCTCTGGCGCTTGCTTCACCTGTCCCCCGCTGCGCAGCTCGGCCAACGAGGTCGGCCCGGCAAGCCGCGGCAGCAGCGCGACGACCGGCCGCACGCCGAAGTGCTCCAATGCCAGGCGGAGGTTGAACAACGCCGCACCGCAGGCCAACCGCAGTTCACGGTCGGCCGGATCCGCAGCGGGCAACCGCCGCTGCGGGTCGCTGTGCAGCTCGATCACCTGTTCCGAAAGGCGGAAGCGCCATGGCTGGCTGTTGTGCAACGACGGTGCCAAGCCGGCCTGCTGCACCACTTCCTCGGTCTGCTCCGCGGTCAAGCCCAACGCGGTTGGGAATGAAGCCATCTCCCGCCCCCCGGGTACGTCGCCGGACCCCGAGGTGAGTCTGGCAGACCAACGGCTCCCCCGCCGCTCTCCATTCCGGGTTCGCGTGCCGCAGCTCAGCGATCCAGGGAGGCCTTGTGCCACTGCTCCCCGGCCGGGCCACGGTTCATCAGGTACTCGACGTCGCGTCGAGCATCGGCTTCGCTTTCGAAGCCGATGCAGGCATGCCGCTCGCCGTGCATCAGGTAAATCACCTGCCACTTGAGACCATTGCGTTCGAGAAGGATCTCGTACACGGCGAGGGGATGCCAATCTGACTCTCCGGCACACCAGCGCGCTACGGGTTCGAACACGGTGCGCCTCGTATTCCGACCAGAAGTCACTAGATATCAACCTACCAGCAAGTATCCCCGCACTTCCGGCACCGCGACGAGGACTTTCAGCCCTTCGTCTCCGAAATGCAGCGTAGAGCGCAGGTAGTCGTGCACTGGGGTGACCGGCACGAGGGTGTGGTCGGTCAGCACGTGGAGGCCGAGACGCCTTCGAGCTCGGGCAGGTCGGCCAACGGCGCCATCAGTTGCGGCCTGGCGGCCCCTGCCCCTCGCTTGTCGGTGATGTCGGTGGCGTCGGTGGTCTCGGTGCCCAACCAGGTCGCGCCCGCGCAGTCCGCCGTGCATTCCGGGACTGCCTCGATCGCGAAGGCCGGCTTAGTGATCTGGGCGCGTGGCACGTCGTGGTCCAGCGGCCGGTCCTTGTAGGCCATCGTCGCGGTCACGACCCGCCGGCTGCCGTAGTCGAGCTTGCCGGCCAGGGCACCTCCCTCGGCGAACAGACGCGGGCGGCTTCCACCGGTGTTTCGGGTAGGCCGGCAGCTCCCGCCCGGCGAGGATCGCGCCGATGCGGTCGGGGTGCATCGCGTTCAGGCACCCGCCGTCCTCGCCGAAGAACCGGGCCGCGACCATCTGGGCGCTGCCAGCGGGGTAAAGGGCTGCGGAGAAGCTGCCCGGGCTGCATGCCCATCCTCGACGGCGTTGAATCCGGTGCGGAACGGATTAGTTCGGCTGCGAACCGCAATCCGATGCGATCACGAGAACACCTCCGAGCGCGTCCCGCACGGGAAATCCACGACGGAGGGGAACGCCGCGCGCCCGGTGGCCGCGGTTGGCTGGCGCAGTCGCCGGTGCGGGCCGGTGGCTTGGTCGCGGGCGTCGACCTCTAACATTCCGCAGGTGGCCGCCTACGACGATCTCGACGCGTTCGAGCACCTGGACCCCTCGACCCTGCCGCTGCGTCAGCAGGCAATCCTGGCCACGATCCGGGATTGGGTGACCAGGTACGGATATTCGCCGAGCACGCGCCAGATCGGCGATGCCGTCGGACTCCGGTCGTCCTCGTCGGTGTCGAAGCACCTGACGAGCCTGGAGGAGAAAGGTTTTCTGCGACGCAGCACGACGATGTCCCGGCCGATCGACGTGCGGGCCTTCCTGGGGTCCTCGGCGCGGCAGTCCGGCAATGATTCGGTGAGGGTGCCCGTGGTCGGCGATATCGCCGCCGGAACGCCCATCGCGGCCGAAGAACACATCGATGACGTTCTGTCGTTGCCCCGCGAACTCACCGGTCGCGGCAACGTCTTCGGTCTGCGCGTGCGCGGTGACTCGATGATCGACGCCGCGATCTGCGACGGCGACATCGTGGTGGTCCGGCAGCAGCGCGACGCGCATTCCGGACAGATCGTCGCCGCGATGATCGACGGCGAGGCGACCGTCAAGGTGTACCGCCGCCGCAACGGCCACGTCTACCTGGAGCCTCGCAACCCGGCTTACGAGGTCATCGACGGTGACACCGCCGTCGTGCTGGGCACCGTCGTCTCGGTACTGCGCAGCGTCTGAAACAAGCGGGGCGAGACGGGGCGGGGGTGCGATTGCCGACGGCAGGCCCGTCCGGACCCCTCGTTACGAGGTCCCAAGACCATGCGCGGCCTTTCGCAAAACGAGGCGACGCTGCCGGCTGCGGACAGCTCGAATCGGTCTTCGTGGAGATGGCTCACAGCGATTCGACGAACGCGAGCGCGACGACCCACGCCTCCTCGGCGGCTTCCGGCTCGTAGTCCGGAAGGTCCGGATCGGTGAACAGATGCCCGGCGCCCGGATAGCGGAAGATCTCCACGTCCGCCCCGGCACGCCGCATCCGCAGGTACCAGGCGTTCAGCCAGTCGGCCGGCTCGAACGGGTCGGGGTCGGCGACGTGCAGCTGCACCGGCAGGTCGTCGACGGTCGCGCCCTCGGCGATGTCGGAGGTGCCGTGCAGGAGCAGCAGACCACGGGCGTTCTCGTCGGCCAGCGCGAGGTTCTGGGCGAGGGCCGCCCCCAGCGACAAACCCGCGTACACCAGCCCCGGTTCGCTGTGCGGCGCCGCTGCCTGCACGGCACGGCGCAACAGCTCGTCCCTGCCGATCTCGTCCTTGATGCGCATGCCGTCCTCGACCGTCTCGGCGGTCCGCCCGTCGAACAGATCGGGAACGTGCACCTCGTGTCCGGCGGCGCGCAACCGATCGGCGGCGGCGTGCACGGAAGGCCGCAAGCCGAACGCAGAATGAAGCAACAGGATATCCACAAGGGACATCAAATCAGCCCGACCGAACCTGTCCCGAGAACCCCCCTGGCAGCGCAGCAGGCGGAGTTGCCGAGCCGTGACTAAGGACCCTTCGCTCAACACTTCCAGCAGTCACGTGGTTTCGCGGAGTCTTCGCCGAAGTCCGAACGACAGTCATCAACGATGTGCTGGCGATGCCGGTGCAGGAACCCCATCGACGACTTCGTGACTTCCAGGCTCGATACCCGATGAACGAGCCGAACTTCCGACTCAGCGGACCGGACATCGACGTGACCTACGACGGTGGCTCTGGAGCGCGCCTCGTGCGCGGCAGCGGATCCTCCCTTGAGGACGCAGCGCCCCTCGACTCGACCGGGTATTGGCGAGTCCGGCTCGGCTTCTCGTTGCGGTCGGTGCGCTCGCACTGGTGACCAGCGCACCTTTGGGGCCGCCCAGAATTCCGACGGCTTGGGTGAGGTGCGCGCGACGGTGCCACAGTGACGACCGAGCCGCTCGGCGACCAGTTCCCGCAGGGCCTCCTGGTGGTCCACGACGGCCAGAACACCCCGGAGAGCACCGGCCCGAACGGCGAGGCGGACCGACACCAATTTCAAGTTGATCCGCTGGGTGGCGTTCGCCCGCGCCACCGGCCTGCGCTGACGTCGCGATCGGCAGCGCTCTCCCGTGCACCGAACGCCGGCGGGTGCTTCTGCTCGATCCCGGAATGTGCCACACATGTTTCCGGCTTGTGCCCGAACCTCGCCCGGGCTGCGCGTACCTTTGCAGGCGCCTGGCTCACGGTTACCGAGATCCGATCAACGGATGAGGCTTGCTCGCAAGCACCGGGCGTTCCGCGAAGGCGACCAGCACGCATGGCAGGACAGGAAGGTATGCGATGACGCAGCCCAACGACGATGCACGGCCGGCGGCATCGCACCTCGAAGGAACCCTGTCCTCGGGGCAGTACTGGCAGGGCTGGACCGTCGATCAGCCTGCGGGGGTGGTCGTGCTCGTCCACGGTGTGCACGAGCACAGCGGTCGCTACCGTCACGTCGCGCTACGACTCAACTCGGCCGGCTACGCGGTTTACACCCTCGACCATCCCGGGCACGGCCGCTCGCCGGGAACGCGCGGCAACATCGGCAGCATGGCCGCTGCCGTCGCGGGGGTCGACGTCCTGGCGCGGCTGGCCGGTCAGCGCCACGAGGACGTGCCGCTGTTCGTCTACGGGCACAGCCTCGGCGGGCTGATCTCCCTGCAGTATCTCACCGGGACTCCGCTGGACCGAATCGTCGGTGCCGTGATCTCCGCCCCGGCGCTCAACACCGGCGCGGTGTCAGCCGTGGAGAAGGTCGTCTCACCGCTGCTGTCCAAACTGCTACCCGGCCTCGGTGTGCGCAGCCTCGACGCGAACACCATCAGCCGCGACCCCGATGTGGTGCGTGACTACCTCACCGACCCGCTCAACCACGCCGGGAAGATGCGAGCGCGGACCGCCGTCGAGATCATGCTGGCGGTCGAGGCCATGCCGCAGCGCCTGACGCCTGACCATGCCGCTGTTCGTCCTGCACGGCGGCGCGGACCGGCTGATGCCACCGGCCGCCAGCGAGCTGGTGCGCACCCACGCCGGGTCGTCGGACCTAACCCTGCGGATCTACGAAGGGCTCTACCACGAGGCGCACAACGAGCCGGAGCAGGAACAGGTGCTCGACGAGATCGTGGACTGGCTCGACGCCCACCTCAACGCCTGAGGCGCTGCCGGGGGCTCGCACGGCCAATACCATGGAAGAAGTCCCGGTGAACACCCGCTGCACTGGTGTTCGTGGGGCACGATCGTTGTGACGCAAGGAGAAATCCCACGTCATCCGTGGGCTTCAAGCCGACTTCGGCCGGCCGCAGCGCGAATGCCCCCGGCCAGTCCGCGTGACCGAAACGATCCGGGAAGGACAACGACCGAGGCAGCGGCATGGTTGGACCTGACGGCATCAGCGACCACATCCAACATCGCTTCCCACCGCACGCGCTGCGGGAATACGCGCTGCTGGCCGACGGGCGTCGCGGTGCGATCTGCGGTCCGCACGGCGATCTGGTGTGGCTATGCGCTCCGACCTGGCACGACGATGCCGTGTTCGCAGCCCTGCTCGGCGGCCCCGGAGTCTACGCGGTCACGCCCGTCGAGCCGTTCACCTGGGGCGGATACTACGAACCGCGGTCGCTGATCTGGCGCAACCGGTGGGTGACCACGTCCACGATCGTCGAGTGCCGGGACGCCCTCGCGTATCCGGGGAACCCGAACAGCGTGATGCTGCTCCGCCGCGTCGAAGCCATCGAGCGCGAAGTCGTGCTGCGGGTCGAACTGGACGTGCGAGCGGGATTCGGGACGCATCCGATGACCGAGCCGCACCTGGACGAGCACGGCCGGTGGGTCGCTCGCAGCGGCGATCTGCGGCTGCGCTGGAGCGGCGGTGCTAACGCCGTAGTCGGCAGCGATGGCGCGCTGCGCATGGAGATCGCCGTTCCCGCCGGTGGTCGTCACGACCTGGTCCTGGAGATCACGCGTGCCTCGTTGGGCCCACCCATCGATCCCGATCTCGCCTGGCATCGCACGGAACACGCCTGGCGCAGCGACATCCCGGATCTCGGCGAGAGCATCGCGCCGCGCGATACCGAGCACGCGTACGCCGTCCTGCGCGGGATGACGTCACCGCACGGTGGCATGGCCGCTGCCGCGACCATGTCCCTGCCCGAGCGGGCCGAGCAAGGGCGCAACTACGACTACCGCTACTCCTGGGTCCGCGACCAGTGCTACGCCGGCGTAGCCATCGCGGCTGCCGGTCCCTTCCCGCTCCTGGACGACGCCGTGTCCTTCCTGACCGCCCGCCTGCTAGACGACGGCGAAGCCCTGAACCCGGCCTACACCATCGACGGCGGCGCCGTTCCCGACGAAAGGCCGCTGGACCTGCCCGGTTACCCCGGCGGTCATGAGGTCGTCCGGGGAAACCAGGTCACCAGGCAAACCCAACTCGACGCGTTCGGCGAACTCCTCCAACTGCTGGCCGCGGCGGCGCACCACGGGCACCTCGATACCGACGGCGCGCGCGCCATCCGCGTCGCGGCGGAGGCCATCGACCGGCGCTGGCAGCAGCCCGAAGCCGGCCTTTGGGAACTGGACGACCAGTGGTGGACGCACTCCCGGCTCGCGTGCGTCGCAGGACTGCGAGCCGCTGCGCCCGCTGCTCCAACCCACGAGGACTGCGACCGCATGACCTCGCTGGCCGAAGGCATCCTGGCCGAAACAACGCGTCGGTGCCTGCACCCGAACGGCTACTGGCAACGGAGTTCCCAGCACACCGGCCCTGACGCGGCGCTGCTGCTGCCGCCGGTGCGAGGTGCTCTGCCAGGAGACGACCCGCGCACCCGGGCCACGCTCACGAAAGTGCGCCGCACCCTGGCCGAAGACGGCTACCTCTACCGGTTCCCGCAGCCCACCCAGCATCCTGGGGAGGCCGAAGGCGCCTTCCTGCTGTGCGGATTCGTCATGGCTCTCGCCGAACACCAACAGGGCGACGAAACACACGCCCTGCGTTGGTTTGAGCGCAACCGCGCCGCCTGCGGCCCACCCGGCCTCCTCTCGGAGGAATACGACGTGCAGCAGCGTCAGCTGCGCGGTAACCTGCCCCAGGCCTTCGTCCACGCGCTGCTGCTCGAATCCGCCATCCGGCTCTCGACGCCCGCCGCCCCGGCCAGGGAACCAGGCAATTCGCGCTGACCGAGCCGATCCGGATTAGCGTTGCGGTTTTCGCGCTCGTGCACGGGTAAACCCTCGTGTTGAGGCAGTTGATCCCAGCAACGGGGAGGACTTCGACCTGATGTGGAACACGCGACTTCGGAGCATCGCGGCGCAACTGCGCAGGCGATTCGGGCGTTCGCGCGCTAAACCGGGCGCCGGAGGGCGAGCGCTTGCGCCAGGACGCGAATCCGACCCGCTTCTGCACACGGGCCCCAGGGTCCCGCCGGACACACCACGCCGCAGGCACCACCGAAGATGAACCCGGACACCAGCAGAGGCCACGAACTCCGAGTTCGTGGCCTCTGCTCGATTCACCGTGCGCACATGGGACACCATGCGCGCTGTTTCATTTCTTGTCCTCGTCACCGGTCAAGGCGTCCTTGGCCTTCTCACCGGCCTGCTTGAGGCCCCCCTTCACCTCCTTGCCCTTGCCCTCCGCTTCCAGCTGCTCGTTGTCGGTGGCCTCGCCGACCTTCTTCTCCGCCTTGCCCTTCAACTCTTCTGCCTTGTTCTTCGCCTTGTCCTCGGCAGACATTGAGGCACTCCTTCCGTTCGCTGCGTTGGTGCTTCTCCATGGCGGGTACCGTCGGCTACTCGGCCGGGGTTCCTCCCGCCACCCACCTGCCTCGTGCTGTCCCAACCGCTTGGTGAGGGTCGGCGGAGTCCACACAAACCCCCCGGGGCCACGCCGTTGACCCCCTCGACGGCAACGCCGCACGCACGGCCTACCCAATGCGCCGAGGCGCTAATCCTGATCTTCCCCGCGCTCATCTCGGACGCGCCGCCGCGCCTGCGCGCTTTCTGCCGCGGTGGGCCGCGATCCGGGGAGGGAACGGCCGGCAGGTTCACGCGTGAAGTACACAGCTACCAGCCCAACCGCTCCGGCTGCGACGAGCAGGACCGCCGGGACCGACTTCACTCCGGTCACCGCGACGAGCGCTTCGGCGATTAGCGGCGTCGTGCCACCGAACAGCGCGACCGAGATGTTGAATCCGACCGACACCGCGCCGTAGCGGATCTCGGTCGGGAACAGCGCAGGCAGCGTCGAGGGCATCGTGGCGCTGAAGCAGATCAACGTCAGGCCGATGATCAGCAGGCCACCCAGCACCGCACCCACGCTGCCCTGGGCGATCAGCAGGAACGCCGGGAACGACAGCACGATCAGCGCGACGCTGCCGAAACCCGCGATGGGCAGCCTGCCGATCCGGTCGGAGAACCGGCCCAGCACCACGATCAAGCCCATCACCAGCACCATCGTCACCAGGACGAGGATCAGCGAGCTGGTGTGCTGGAAGCCGAGCACGGCCGAGAGGTACGTCGGCATGTAGGCGGTGAGCAGGTAGTTCGTCACATTGAACACCAGCACCAGGCCGACGCACTTCAGCATCAGGCGCCAATGGCGGCCAAAGATCGTGCGCAGGCTGTGCCAGGTCGCCGCCGCCTGCGGCTGCTCGTCTTCGGAGATCTTTCGGTAGGCGGGGGTTTCCTCCAACCGGAACCGGAGGTAGAGCCCGATGATCCCGAGCGGACCGGCCACCAGGAACGGAATCCGCCAACCCCAGGCCGTCAGGTCCTGCGAGGCCATCGTCACGGTCAGCACTGTGACGAGCGCGGCACCGAGCGAGTATCCGGTCAGCGTGCCGAATTCCAGCCAGCTGGCCATGAATCCGCGCCGCCGGTCCGGCGAGTACTCCGAGACGAACGTGGCCGCGCCACCGTACTCGCCGCCAGTGGAGAACCCCTGGACGAGCCGCGCCACCAGCAGCAGCACCGGCGCCCAGATGCCGATCGTGGCATAGCTCGGGATCAGCCCGATCGCCAGCGTTCCCAACGCCATCGTGACCATGGTGGTGGCCAGCACCTTCCGGCGGCCGATGCGGTCGCCTAGAGGCCCGAAGAAGAACCCGCCCAGCGGCCGGACCAGGAACGCCACCGCGAACGTGGCGAACGTGGACAGCAATTGCGCGATCGCGTTGGTAGGCGGGAAGAAAACCTGGCTGATGATGAGGGCGATGTAGCTGTACACGCCGAAGTCGAACCATTCCATCGTGTTGCCGATGGCGGCCGCGGCGACGGCTCGCCGGGTCTGCCGCTGGTCCACAATGGTCGTTTCGGGCTCGTCACGACGGCTGCCGTGCCGATCGCGCTGTCCGTCGGCTTCCCCCATGACGACCAACTCTCCGCCCGCTCACCTCACTGCAGCACCGGGAAGCGCAAGATCGCGCCCGCCCCATCGGTCAGCCCGGTCCCCGCGGGCACGAGTTCGACCTCGGAGGCGGTCTCGGCGCAAGCCTTGAGCAGGAACTCCTCGTCCCGCGCCGGAACGTCCTCCTCCAACAGCAAGGTTTCCACCGCTGCACGCTCGGCCGCCCGAACCACCGCGTCGTCGCCCTGGACCGCCCTGCCGTGCGTCCGGCCCGCCTCCATCCGGGCGGCTCTGTCCGCAGCTCTGCGCTTGGTCTCCTCGCCAGCGATGCGTACCAGCTCTTCGTCCAGCGCCTCGTCGGAGGCGTTGTAGGCGAGTCCGCCCCGTTCGGTCTCGACGACAAGCTCCGCGAGCTCAGCCGAAAGCTGCTCCCGCACCGCCGTCCGCGCCTGCACCCCACCGGCGAGGACCAACACCTGCGGCCGGAACTTCGCAGCGACACCATTGAGGTGGGCCACGACATCCTTTGCGTTGCGCCGCAACGTTTCCTCGGCGCGGCGATGGATGCGCTTGTGGGACAACGCCCCGTGACGTGGCTTGTGCACGCCACCGTGGTCGCTGCCTTCAACGACATCGGTGTCGACCTCGCGCGGCCCGGGGTGCTCGGTCACCACATACTGGCGCACCTGGGCGCCTTCCTGATCCGCGATCACCACGAGCTCCGACACCGAGCGCGCGGCCTCCCGCACGTAGGTGCCGAGTTGCGGCAGCGGATCCCAGAACGCGTCGTCGCCGACGCCGGGCTCTGCGTCCCACTCCTCGTCGAGCAGCACGGCGGAGCCGGCTGCCACGAGCACCCGGCCGCAGGCTTGCTCATGCCCCGTCGCGTCGCCCAACTCTGACTCGATGGTGTCCAGCGTTTCCGCTGGTGCGCCTGCCGCGTGGAGCCGATCGCGGAGCGCCCGCCACCGCAGTTCGACCTGCTTACTCGCGTCCTCGCCCGGGACGCGGGCCTCCAGGCAGACCGTCGCGAAGGGCCCCTCCTGCTCGTACACGTGGCGCAAGGTCACCAGTTCCATCGTTGCGCTCCTCATCTCCGGGTGAACGCGTGCGCGGCTCCACAAGTCCGCATACGATCAATGCCCCGTGGCTACCCGGCCGAACGCTCCGGCAACACATCCGCCTGCGATCGATCAGAACCAGTGCTTCCGGCCACCGATTGCACGTCCGCTGGCACCACTAACGGCGAACACGACGCCCACGACCGTCAGCACGGCTCCCAGCGTCCACAGGATCGAAATGTTGAGGAAGAAACCGAGGAGCAATAGGATTACCCCTAGCACGATCACGAAGAACACCCCCACTCAGCGGGAAACTCCCGACTCAACGGCATCGGGGCCGCCGGGCGGTCCGGCAGGTGGCCCCGATCCGCAGGGAGTCGTCTCCTTCGAACTACCCCGCTTCGTCTTCCCTCACACATCACGTTGCTATCTGCAGCGCTGGCCGCGCAGAGGGCTCCAAGAATCCATTATGGACTTCGGAGTTCGATGTACTCGAACCACCCCTCATCGCAAGGCGATATGCCGCCTCGGCGCCTCGAACTACGGGCGTGCCATGACGCGGCTTTCCGGCAGGTGGCGCGGATCGCTTCGCGCCAGCTGGCCCAACACCTCTTCGGCTCGCGCACCGGGGGCCCGCGATCCCCATTCTCACGTGCCGCCGCGACTGCCTCAGCGAGAACATCACGACCATCGACCACGGGCACCAGCTGGAAGATCTCCGAACCGAACCGATCGGCTGTAGCGATCTCGTTCGCCGCTCTCGGGGGGCTCCCGCCAGGCCTGCTTCGGCGGCCAGTTCCGCGAAGGTCTCCCGCCACCACGTCTTGTGCCGCTTTCGCTCTTGGCCCGGAAGTGGCTGTAGAGCGTGGGTTTGGAAACCCCGGATTCCTTGCTGATGGTGTCCACGCCGCTGGCGGTGACCCGCGCCGGTAGAACTCCTCCGCCGCGGTGCCCACAAGCCGTTCACGCGCCCGGCCGCGGACCGTCGCCCCGATCGCCATGACACCCGACCCGTCCGCCGAGGGCGAGCATGACGAGGCCGACGAAGGGGACGGGCAACGGCGTGCCAAGGACCAGTTCATGGCGTGCTGTGGTGGGCGTTGCGTAGCGTTGACCACGTGCTTCACGGCTGGGTGGTCTCGGGTCACCGGGGCGGTCTGCCGTCGAAGTACACCTCCAGCTCGCCGATCGAGGTGAACGTGGACGAACCTCCGGGGACTCCGACGATCCGGATGCCGTCGCCGACGATCGGGTCGAACATCAGCGCGTAGGTCTTGTTCGGTCCCGCCGTGTTGTCGTACGGGTACGCCGGGGTGATCGTCAGGCCAGTGACGTTCACCCAGTCGGCTCCCTGACGCACCTGCACCGCCAGGTCGCGGGCGAACCAGCCGCCGTCGGAGAACATGCTGCCGGTCGTGTAGACGACGCGGTCGACCCAGTACTCGTCCCTCCAGGTGTAGCCCCAGAAATCGGTTTGCTTCCGGGAGCCGTCGAAGCTGTCCTCGCTCTCCTCCCAAATGCCGTTGTTGAAGTAGTCGCCGCGGCCGTAGTGAGCCGTCTTCTCGATGGGGAAAGGGCCCCTGTCCGGCCGGGCCAGGTTGACGATCGGGTTCGGCGGGTTGTTGGCGGGATCGCCCAGCTGGCGGGCGGACAGGTGGAGCTGCCGCAATGAGAAGCGGTAGTTGGGCAGCCCGCACGCCACGTTCAGAAACCAGTTGGACTGCACCCACATCCGCGTTCCGTCGGCCGAGACGAACTTCGCCGGGATGGTCGGGGCGTAGCCGCCGTTCTTCGGGCCGGCGCACGCCGGCTGGCCCTCGCCGGCCTCTGGCGTCGGGATGTCGTGGCCGCCCGGCACGGGAATGATCCGGACGCGGCCGGGATGGCCGAACCAGGGCTGGGCACCGAAGTCCTTGGACATGAACAGCTGCCAAGGCCCCCAGGGCGTCGGCGCCTCGTAGAACTCGAAGGTGTACTCGCTCCACGAGGTGTAGAGGAACCGGCGCATCGGGGCGTTGTAGAGGACACCGCCCTGGGAGATCACGCTGAGGTCGTGACGGCCTTCGCCGAGCAGGTCGGTGTAGAGCCGCCGTTCGTCGGTGAGCACCGGCGCCTTCGCCCCGATGTCGGCACTCCACTGCGGACGACCGTCCTGCCCGGTGCCGGAATAGAACCGCCACGCGTCCCGTTGCTGGATCGCGTTCCCGGGAACCCGGGCCAGGTAGAGGCTCGTCGGGGACGGCACCGTGTTGGTGTAGGAGTCCCGCCAGTTGTGGTCCAGGCCGTAGGCGTACACGTACCCGGCGGCCTCCGCGCCGAGCGTTCGGGCGTGTTCCTGGCTACGTCCGAAGTCGAGGAACATGATCGTGGTGAAGATGTGGTCGGTGAACATCGGCCCGGACGGCTGCTGCCAGGTGCGCCCGTAATCCTCCGACTTGACGATGGTCGCGTTCGGCGCGTCGTCGAACGCCGTCTCAGCGGGCGCGTAGCGCAGGTCCTGCACGGCCAGGTACAGCTCGTCGCGGCCGTCGCCGTTGCCGTCGACCGCGACGATCCCGGTGGGTTTCGCGTTGTAAAGCTTGGAATCAGCGTGCGCCTTAGCGACGGCGTCACCAGCGGCCAGGCGCTCGCCGCGCAGGCCGGTCTCCGGCATCCCGGCGATCCGGTTCACCACGATCGCGGCCATCGGCTCGTTGCCGAAGCCCTGCCCGTCCCCGTTGGCCGTGTAGACGTAGTCGTCGTCCGCCCAGCAGGTCGGCCACAGGTCCCCGGTGCTGTCGCTGGTGACGCTGGCCGCGTACTCGGTGAACGCGGTCGCGAAGAACTTGCTGGCAGGGTCGACGACGGTCGGTCCGACGGCGGCGTCGACGGTGCGCGGCGCGCCCCCGAACAGCACCGCTGCCGCGCCCGCGAGTGAGAACTTCACGAACTGGCGCCGGTTCACACCACCCCGGGCTGTCATTGCGCCCGCGGGATGCGCTGCTCGACGGGTGCGAGGGAGAACGGGACGTGCGGCTCCTCCTGGTACCAGTACGCCACCGACGAGTAGTCGTCGGAACGCTTGTTCGCGTGGCCGTGCTCGATGCTGACCCGGATCGACCGCCGGAAGGGGATCGGGTCCTCGATGTGGAAGCGGTAGAGGCTGATCTGCCCCGACCAGTTGTCGCCGCCGGGAAGCGTGATTCCGTGGTGCGGCGCGTGGTAGGTCTGCGACGGGCACCAGGCGGTGTTGAAGTAGTCCTCGGTCCCGGTGCCGTGCAGCGCGGGCGGCCAGTGCTCGCCGTCGATGAAGATCATGTCGTCACCCTCGCCGTACCAGTTCCACTCGTTGGTTTCGCGCAAGTTGTGGATGTTGAGCACGCAGCCGACGTAGTGGCCGCGCCCGGCCGCTTCGAGGATCGTGTAGTTGCCCAGGCCGTCGAGGTTCGTGCCGGTGAGCAGGAACCGGTCGTTGCTCTCCGCGCCCTGGTCGACTCCAGGGCAGGGGTTGTTGCGCCGCCACTGCGCGTGGAACCGGCCGATGTCCGCGCCGAGCTCGTCGAAGTACTCGTAATCGACGTAGTAGTAGAAGAAAACGCGCTCGTGGACGAGCTCGCTGGTGACCTCCAACCGCGCATCCGAGCCGAACGGCATCGGGAAGAAGCAGTTGAACGCCTTGCCGTCCTGCGGGCTCATCTGCAGCGGTGCGGAGATGAAGTTGGTCGTGCGGCCGTGCCCGACGCCGAAGAAGTCGCCCACCGGGACGGCGACGCTCGGGCTCCGCTCGCCGTCCCAGTAGGCGCGCAGCACCAGCTTGCGCAGGTAGTCCGGCTCGCGCATCCAGGGATCACGCACCATGCGTTCGTTCGCGACGGTCACCCAGATGTGGTTGATGCTCCCGGCCCCGTGGATATCGGCGAGGGTGGCGGTCTGGCCCGGTTCGATCGTGAGGCGGTCGTCGTTGCCCCCGCTGCGGTCCCAGCTGGACGCGCGTCCCCGGCGACTGCTCCGCAGGCGCGGCAGGTCGCGCAGGCTGGATCCGTGCGGACCGTAGTCGACGGTCATCGTGCAACTCCTGAAATCATCGGTCCGGTCCTTCCGAGAGGCGGAACCGCTTGCTCCGGCGGAAGGCCTTCTCCAGCGATTCCAGGCTGCGCTGCTTGGTTTCCGGCACCATCCACCAGACGATCGGGAAGATGATCACCCCCGCCGCCGCGTAGGCGATGAACACGATCCCCGCGCCCACCAGCGAGGTGAAGGTGGGGAAGGTCAGCGCGACGAAGAAGTCCGTCAGCCAGTTGAACAACGTGGCCACGGCCATCGCCGCGCCGCGGATCGCCAGCGGGAAGATCTCCGCCAGCACCACCCACAGCACGGGGCCCCAGGTGGCGGAAAAGGTGTTGGTGTACGCCACGAACGCGGCGACCGCGATCCCGAACAGCGCCGGCGACTCGGGAGGCAAGAGCGACGCCGCCGCCCCGACCACGAACAGGCTCGCCGACATGCCCACCAGGCCGGCAAGCAGTACTGGCTTGCGACCCCAGCGATCCACGATCTTGAGCCGCACCACCACCGCGATCGTCGCGATGTTCACCAGCCCGTTCAGGAACGTGAACAGCAGTGCCGTGACGTCGGAAACCCCGAAGGTCGTCAGCACGGTGGGCGCGTAGTAGACGATCGTGTTGATCCCGGTGATCTGCTGGAACACGGCGAGCAGCGCGCCCAGCACGAGTAGGCGGCGCACCCACGGCGCGGACATGCGGGCGCCGAGCCTGGCGTCCCGCTGCTGGCGTTCGAGCTCGGTGATCTCGGCGAGTTCCCGGTCTGCGGCGTCCTGGTCACCGCGCAGGCCGACGAGCAGCACGCGTGCCCGCTCGGGGTATCCCCGGCGAACCAGCGACCGGGGCGTGTCCGGTGCGGCCAGCAACCCCAAGACCAGCACCAGTGCGGGTAACACGCCGATGAGAATCATCCAGCGCCACGAGCCGGAGAAGGCCAGCGCGTACCCGCAGGCGGCGGCCAGCGCCGTGCCCACGATGATCATGTACTGGTTCAGCGAGGTGATCCAGCCGCGGCCACCGGCGGGCGCCATCTCGGCCAGGTAGAGCGGCACCACCACCGACGCGATGCCGATCCCCAGCCCGATGATGAACCGGAACAACACCAGCGTGGCCACTGTCGGTGCCACACCCGCACCGAGCGCCCCGACGGTGAACACGACCCCGGCCGCGAGCAGCAGGCGTTGCCGTCCCTGCCAGTCGGCGGCCGGCCCGCTGGCCAGCGCTCCCACCATCGCCCCGACGACCGTGGCACTGACCACGGCGCCCTTGAGCAGCGGCGTCAGCGGCAGCTCGTGCGGGATGAACAGGATGGCGGCCGAGATGATCCCGTTGTCGTAGCCGAACAGGATCGCGGCCAGCGAACCCAGGGCGTAGACACGCCGCGTGGCGGCCCCTGGCTTCGGGGACGGCGTTCCCATCGACCACCTCCGATGCGGAAAACAACTGCGGCGCATTCCGGGTTCGGCTGCTCTCCATCGCGGCGACGGGCACCGGGGAGAACCGCAAGCGGATAGACGTCGATCGCGCCGCCCCTCGGCGCGCCCATCACGTTTCTGGTACCCCGCAGCGCCGCCCGCAATACCTCCACCGCGCTCGTGCGCTTGATATCCACCTACCGCGCAAGGGAAACTCTGAGCGTGGGATTACGCGCCGCCACACCGGCGCTGCTCTGCGCCACCGTGTTGTTGATGTCGGCGTGCTCGTCAACACCCGCGCTCGGACCGGGCGCTCCCCGCCCTGAGCCGCCAGCCAGAACGCACCCGACCGAGGAGCCGGCGCCGAGGACCGACCTCTACGCGGCCGCCGGGGCAAACATGCTTCACCCCGCCGCGAAGGAGGCCAAGCCGCTGGTCTACGTGCCGCACGCGGGGTCCGGGGACGTGTGGGTGATCGATCCGGCGACCTTCGCCGTGGTCGGGATCTACCCCGCGGGTACCGAGATCCAGCACGTCGTGCCGTCCTACGACATGCACACCCTCTACGCCACCGACGACCGGGGCGACCACCTGCTGGCCTTCGATCCGCGCACCGGCCTGCCGGGTCGGCGGATCCCGGTCGTCGGCGTCTACAACATGTACTTCACGCCCGACGGGACCGCCGCCATCTCCGTGGCCGAGGCCAGGCGCGAGCTGGTCTGGTACGACCCGCACACCTGGGCTCAGCTGGCCGCCACCCGGGTTGCGGAGTGCGCCGGGATCGACCACGCCGACTTCTCCGCCGACGGCCGCACGGCGGTGTTCACCTGCGAGTTCGCCGGCGCGGTGGTCATGCTAGACGTGTCATCGCACGAGTTGTTGCGGGTCATCCCGATGCCTCAGCGGCACACCCGCATGGGCCCGCAGGACATCAAGCTCGCACCGGACGGATCGGTGTACTACATAGCCGACTCGGACGCTAACGGATTGTGGGTGCTGGACGTGGCGGCGACGAGGGTCCTGCGCTTCATCCCGACCGGCATGGGCGCACACGGGCTCTACCTCTCCCGGGATGCGCGGCAGCTCTACGTCAGCAACCGCCACGAGGGCAGCGTCAGCGTGCTCGACGCCCGCACCGGCGCGGCCATCACCAAGTGGCGAATCCCCGGCGGCGGAAGCCCGGACATGGGCAACGTCACCGCCGACGGCTCCCAGCTGTGGCTGTCCGGCCGCTACGACCGCGCGGTGTACGTGCTGTCCACCGCCGACGGCTCGCTGCTCAAGAAGATCCCGGTCGGCAACGAGCCGCACGGCCTATGCGTGTGGCCGCAGCCCGGCCGATTCTCGATAGGCCACACCGGAATCACCCGCTGAACACAATCCACAGCGAACAACGTTTCTTGTGGTCCCGCAATTCACATTGAGCCCTTTTCCTGGCCCATCACAACCGCGAGGCCTGAAGTCTCACGGTCCGGGACATCCGCAAGCGACGTAGCCGCCTTGGCCTACCCTTGCAACCGGCACCGCCGCGGGTTCTCAGCGGTCCCCTCGCGAGGACAGCCTGGGCGCACGTATTGGTCCATGCACAAGTCCGGTCTGGTCCATGCACATCTCCGGGATCCACAGCCAAGAGGACCGTTGAGGCTTCACCACCCGCACTGAAACGCAAGAAGAGGCCGGAAAACGCTCATTGAGATTAGAACTTCGATTTCAACGGAAATTGCGGGCAGCCGGTTGGGGCGAACGGACCGTTCGTGTCGTCTACCGAGGTGAACAGTCCGTTCGCTGCACACCAGTTGGCGAAGAGCACGAAGCGATAGCCTTCACACCAAACGGAAGCAGTCGGTACACCAGCTCATCCCGGGCCAGCGGAACCTCCTCATGCTGGTCGATCGCGACGATAGCCATCGGCCCAACAGTGGTGTCTCCTGCCCCGCTTTGCTCATCTCCGCGAGTTCTTTCGAGCTGCCCGTGATCGACGGCTCCGGGACTACTCAACTCCCCCGGGAAACCCGAGGAATCGACGAGATGGTGTTCGAAGAGGCGAGGAGTTCTTGCGCCGCCACCGCAACGCGGTCGCGAATCCGGCACCCGCGATCAGCACACGTCCGCGCCCGGCATGACAGCTCCATCCTCGAACCACTACGTCACGCCGACCAGGCTTCCCGGCACACCATCGGCAGCGGATCCGGTGCGACAGCGACCACCGTAGACCACGATCAGATGCTTCACGTTTCTCCAAGACCGCGGAAATCCTGCCAGCCGGGCAGCCCGGTTGTACCCGGTTCGCGCTTCGCGGGCCAGTGCTCGCCCACAGTGGTGTGAATTGGGCATTTTCCGCTGGGATAGCAGTGAACTCGGTGACACACGTGCTCGAACGACGCGTGCTACATGAATCTCCTACACATTCTACGAGGTGAGTTCATTGCGTAAGGTGTGCCACTGGTCCCTGGCGGCATTGGGTGCGCTGTGCCTGAGCGGCTCGGTCGCGCTGCCGCTTGCCGCGGCGGAGCCCGCCCCCCGGGAAACCCCGCTGCACAACGTGGCCGATGACGGGTGCCTGTACAGCTCGGACGGCTACGGGGTCGCACTCGCCGAGTGCAACCCGAGCAGCCCGAGCCAGAACTGGTCCCGCGAGTACCTCGGAAACGCGGAGCTGCTCCGGGTCAACGGCACGAACAGCTGTCTGGGCCAGGTTGACGGCCCCAACGTGCGCCTTTCCGCGTGCGATTCCTACGACGCGAGCCAGCGGTGGCGGGTCGAGCCTGCCGACTCTGGCAGCCTGATCTACCACCCGGCCACGAACAGCTGCCTCGGCAACCTCGGCCAAGAGCAGGTGCGGCTGTTCAGCTGCGACCCCTCGAACCCGGCGCAGCAGTGGCAGATGAGGTAACGATCCGCGTGGAACCCGGTGTCCCAGGTGGCGATTCCACGCGGAATCGCCGCTCACCCCTGCCCGGGTGAGGTATCCGATCCGAGCGGTTTCCGAGCGGGCGGGGACAGCCGGTCCCCGCCCGCTCGGACGCCCCCGAACACGGGCGGATCAGGTGCCGAACTGCCGGGACGTGAGTACCCGCGCTGACCGGGGGTGAGCTAGTCGATGACGATGTCGTAGGCGGCGAGCTTCGCCCTCACGATCTCGCGAACGCACGGAGCCCAGGTCGGCTGGTGGGCATGATCACCGGCTCGAGGCCGCGACGTCCAAGATCACGGCGGGCGGTATGGGACAACCGGAATCTCGACCACGCTGGGTGTGCGGGTTGCCGTAGCGATGCTTCGTGTTCGCGCGGCAGGAAGGATGATGCGTTGGGGCCTATGAGGCGGTGTGGCGACGTCCGGAACTTACTACGAACGTCAGTTTCCGCGAACATCGCGAACACCTCGTCCGGCAGGGAACGGGCGAGGTGTTCCGCTACATCTACCGGCACAACTTGTGGGGCAGCCCGGAGTCGGTGTCCGGGCAGGGCTCGGAGGACGCCGCCACGGCACGTCTGCGCGCTGAGATCCCGGCCCTGTTTCGCCGGCGCGGCGTGCGGTCCATCGCCGACGTGCCCTGCGGAGACTTCGGTTGGCTCAGCAGGACCGAACTGGGCGTGGACAACTACTTCGGCGGCGACATCGTCCCCGAACTCGTCGGCCCGAACCCAGGTCCGCGTCGTCGGCGCGGAGTGCTGCACCCGGGACGTGGCGATCACGGTGGTGACCACCGGCATTCGCATGCCGGCGGTCACCGGGCGCACCGCTTCGCCGGGCTTCAGCGGTGCTGCAGGACAAGGCCTGCGGCTGCGATCCCCAGCAGCACCACGATGGCGCCGCTGACCACGTTGCTGATCACGACCGGCATCGTCGCGACGGCACCGCTGATGACCCATTGCGCGATGATCGTCCAGACCCCGAGGATGGGGACCAGCCATGCGACGCCGTGCAGCCGGCCGAAGGCCGAGGCGTAGCCAACCGCCAGCCCGGCGACGGTGAGACCGATGATCAGGTTGTTGATCGCGAGCGGGCTCATGCCCGCGAAGCCGACGATCCACGGCGATAGGGCGACGTACAGCCCGGCCAAAATCATCAAGCCGTACGCAGCCTGCGCGATGGGGGTCTCGGCGATGTGCTCGTAGCGGGACCGGAGTTCCGTCAGATCAGGATGTCCCGCGATGGGAATCTGCTGGCTCGTCATGATGCACCTCCCAAGTACATTTCGGTGCTAGACCCAGCTTGACATGCGTATTTGCAATGTGCAAGTCTTGCTTCCATGAAGCCTTCGCCCTCCCGGGATGCCGCGCCCAGGAAGCGCCACGCGGACGCCATCGACGCGTTCGAAGCGGCGACGCGCATGTTGGTGGGGCTCGCGACCAGCAGCCTGGCGAGCGAGACCGTGACCCTCCCGCAGTTCCGGCTCCTCGCGGCGCTCGCGGACAGGGGGCCGCTTCCGTCTTCGCGGGCCGCGGCAGCCCTGGGGTTGAACGCCTCATCGGTGACGCGCCTCGGCGACCGCTTGGAGCTCGTCGGCCTGCTCTCCCGGACCCGCGAGCCGGACAACCGCAGCGTGGTCACTCTCGCCCTCACCGCGGCGGGCGACGAGCTGGTACACCGAGTGCTAGCGTCCCGGCGCGAAACCCTCTCCCGCCTGCTGGGGCAGCTCGATCCACGAGAGGTCGACGGGGCCACCAAAGCCTTGTGGCGTCTGACGAAACTCGCGGCCGCGGACAAAGCACTGGGCGAGCTGGTGCCATATCCGCACGGCTGATCACCGCGCCCACTTGTTGCACGACGCAACCAACAGTAAGGTTAGTTTCGTGCAGTAAATACTTCTCCTGGTGAGGGAAGTGATGGCGATGGCATCGTCATCGGAGCCGGCCGAACTGCCGGTGGACTCGCTGCCGGCACGATGTCTGCGGGTCGGAGCGGACCCGGTCGGCCCGCGCTACAAGTGGATCGCGCTGTCCAACACGACGCTGGGCGTGCTGATGGTGACGATCAACATGTCGATCCTGATCATCGCGTTGCCGGACATCTTCCGTGGCATCCGGATCAACCCGTTGGAGCCCGGCAACACCGGCCTGCTGCTGTGGCTGATCCTGGGCTACCTGGTGGTCACCGCGGTGCTGGTGGTCACCTTCGGGCGGCTGGGCGACATGGTCGGCCGAGTCCGCATGTACAACGCCGGTTTCGCCGTGTTCACGGTGTTCTCCGTGTTGCTGTCGATTACCTGGATGCACGGCACGGCCGGGGCACTGTGGCTGATCGGCATGCGCGTTCTGCAAGGGGTCGGCGGCGCGATGCTGATGGCGAACTCCAGCGCGATCCTCACCGACGTTTTCCCCGTAGAGCAACGCGGATTGGCGTTGGGGCTGAACCAGGTGGCGGGCATCGCGGGGTCGTTCATCGGCCTGATCCTCGGCGGGCTGCTGGCGCCGGTGCAGTGGCACCTGGTCTTCCTGGTGTCGGTTCCGGTCGGGTTGTTCGGCACCTGCTGGGCGTACTGGAAGCTGCGAGACACCGGCACCACCGAACATTCGCGGCCGGACTGGTGGGGCAACCTGACCTTCGCGATCGGGCTGGTGGCCGTCCTGGTGTCAATCACCTACGGCATCCAGCCCTACGACGGCCACGTCATGGGCTGGACGAATCCGCGAGTGCTGGCCACGATGGCCGCCGGGCTGCTGGTGCTGGCGGTATTCTGCGTGGTCGAAACCCGCGTGGCGGAACCGATGTTCCGCCTCTCGCTGTTGCGGATTCGGGCGTTCACCGCCGGGAACATCGCCAACCTGCTCTCCGGCATCGGCCGCGGCGGGCTGATGTTCATCCTCGTGATCTGGTTGCAGGGCATCTGGTTGCCGCAGCACGGTTACGGTTTCGAGTCCACTCCCCTGTGGGCGGGCATCTACATGCTTCCGATGACCATCGGGTTCCTGGTGGCGGGCCCGGTGTCGGGGTGGTTGTCCGACCGGTGGGGAGCGCGGCCCTTCGCCACCGGCGGGATGCTGCTGGCAGCGGTGAGCTTCGTGCTGCTGGCGTTGCTCCCGGCGAACTTCCCCTACCCGGCGTTCGCCTGCATCCTGCTGCTCAACGGGATCGGCATGGGCCTGTTCGCCTCGCCGAACCGCGCAGCCATCATGAACAGTCTGCCGCCGCAGCGGCGGGGCGTGGGCGCGGGCATGAGCACGACGTTCCAGAACTCGGCGATGGTGCTTTCCATCGGGGTGTTCTTCAGCCTGATGATCTCCGGTCTGGCCCAGACGCTGCCGCAAACGCTGTCCAGCGGGTTGATCGCGCAAGGCGTGCCCGCGGCTGACGCAACGCGTGTGGCGGACCTCCCGCCTGTTGCGGTCCTGTTCGCCGCACTGCTCGGCTACAACCCGATCCAATCCCTGCTCGGCCCGAGCGCGCTACAGCAGCTGCCCGCCGACCACGCCGCGTACCTCACCGGCCGGAGCTTCTTCCCCGCGCTGATCTCCCCGCCGTTCTCCCAGGGGCTGACCATGGCGTTCGGATTCGCGGTGGCCGCCTGCCTGGTCGCCGCGATCGCATCCTGGCTGCGCGGCGGCAAGTACGTCTACGCCGAACCACCGGAACCCGCCCCGCCCCGTGCCATCCCACCAGCGCACCAGGAGGAAGCCGCGGTGCCGGGACCCGCGCCGGTCGAGCTCCAGCCAGCGGATCCACCCCGCGACGCGAGCGAATGATGTTGTGGGAGCAGGCAATCCGGCCCGTGCGCCCGCGTGCACACCAGCTTGTGCGACTTACGCAAGCGCGGCGGCGGAGTTACCCTTCACCTGCGGTAGGACACACGCGGCGGGAGGTGTCGGGTGGTCCAGACGAGGCTGGCCGTGCGGGTTGCGCCGGGCGCAACCGGTAGCGGTGGCCTTGCGGCGATACCCGGCCCGCTCGCTGCGCGGTTGCCGTTGGGGATTTCTCGACTGAGCCGACCGTGCCGCTTGCTGGCGGCTGGGCGGAAACCGGTTTCTGCGCTGAAACTCCTCGGCGTGGTTCAACGCCGGAAGCCGGTTCGGGGAACGGCGCGGCGACCGGGTGTGGGATGATTCTCGTTCCCCACAAACCACTTTCCGCGTGGCAGGCCAGATCGACCGCCACCCGGAACCAGGTGAGTCACCTGGGAAGCAAGCAAGAACCCGTCGTCCACCGGCGGCAGCACCCCAACGGTGGAGCATTCGGGATTAGGAGATGAAGCCGATGGCGACCGCAGAAGATCTGTCGGCACTCGTGAGCAAGATCGGATTGGACAGGCAGAACAAGGCGGCACTCGGCCGGCTGGCAACACACGGCAACCTCGGTTATGCCGAAGAGGGCGCCGAGGGCCGCATGCACGCCCAGATCCGGATTCCGCCGGACGAGCTGGTCTGGGATCCCGAGATCCTCGTCCTGCCGCACGGGGGCGACCTGGAACTCGAGATCTTCAACGATGACCTGAACACGCACTGCGCGCTCTTTCCGAGCAACGGCGACAGCCAGTTCGTCTGGTTGCCGGTCCAATCCCGGGCAACCGCCGCGCTGAACCTCGATGGCCCGGGCTACTACTGGTACAGCTCGCCCATCGGCAACGACGAGGGCCGCGGCCTGATCGGAGTGATCGTCGTGCTGGGGGATGTCCCGCAGCAGGCTCGCCTCGACCGCCCGGACCAGCCACGACCATAGGAAGGAGCGGGTGATGACGGAATACGTGGATGCAGGGCGGGCCGTCGGCCAGGCATCGCTGAGCGGTCTGGCTGGCATTGCGCCGCCGGTGGTCCAGGACGTCACGTACGACCGGATTCTGCAGGCCCGCTCGGAACCGCAGAACTGGCTCACCTACTACGGCGCCTACGACGGGAAGCGGTACAGCCCGCTGGACCAGATCAACACCGAAAACGTCAAGCGCCTCGTCCCCGCATGGGTGTTCCAGTCCGGGTCGGCCGGTCTCCACGCGGGTCCGTCGACCTACTCGTTCGAGGCCGCCCCGATCATCGTGGACGGCATCATGTTCGTCTCCGGGTGGGACGGCTTCGTGTGGGCCATCGACGGCCGGACCGGGCAGGAGCTGTGGCGGTATAAGCACGCCATCCCCTACGACACGTCGCTGTGCTGTGGAAACGTCAACCGCGGGGTCGCGGTGGCGAAGGGGAAGGTCTTCGTCGTCACGCTCAACGCCCACGTGATCGCGCTCGACGCCACCAACGGCGAGCTCGTTTGGGACGTGACGTACGGCGACGTGCGGGCCGGTGAGAGCGCCACGGTCGCGCCGCTGGTCGTCAAGGACATGGTCGTCGTCGGGAGCTCCGGCGGGGAGTTCGGCGTGCGCGGCCACCTCGATGCCTTCGAGCTGGACACCGGGCGGCACGTCTGGCGGTGCTACACCGTGCCGAAGCCCGGCGAACGAGGCTCCGAAACCTGGCCGGACGGTCCGGCCTGGACGCGGGGCGGCGGCAACTGCTGGGTCACGGGCACCTTCGACCCGGAGCTGAACCTCATGTACTGGGGAACCGGCAACCCGGCACCCGACTTCGACGGGGGCCTCCGCGAGGGCGACAACCTCTACACCGACAGCGTCATCGCCGTGGACCCGGACAACGGCGAGATCCGCTGGCACTACCAGTACAACCCGCACGACCTCTGGGACTACGACAGCACGATGGAGCACATCCTCTTCGAGCTGGACGGGCGCAAGCTGCTGGCGCACTTCGACAAGAACGGGTACTTCTTCGTCCTCGACCGCACGAACGGCGAACTGGTCCGGGTGGCGCCCTTCGTCGACCGCATCACGTGGGGCGAGATCGACCCGAACGGCAAGGTGACGCCCAAGGTCTATCCCGAGAAGGAAGGGGAAGAGGTTCACTTCTGGCCGGGACCGGCTGGCGGAAAGGAATGGACGCACGCGGCGTACAGCCCGCGGACGCAGCTGTGCTACGTCCCGGTCCAAGACGTCGGCGCGGCGGTCACGCGTCGGCGCCGGGAGTTCAAGGAGAGCATCCCCTACTGGGGTGCGAGCGTCACCGTGGACTCCGACGACATGGCGGGGTCGGTATCGGCATTCGATCTGTCCAACGGCAACGAGGTGTGGCGCTGGCGCAACGAGGTGCCGATGTGCGGTTCGGTGCTGGCCACCGGCGGGGACCTGGTGTTCGCGGGCGAACCCACCGGGGAGTTCAACGCCTTCGACGCGCGCACCGGCGAGCTGCTGTGGCAGTTCCAGACTGGCTGCGGCCACCACAGCAACCCCACGACCTACAGCATCGACGGCAGGCAGTACCTGGCCGTGCCGGTCGGGTGGGGCGCATGGGTCGAAGGATTCCTCCCCGGGATGCTCGGGGCTCCCCACGGGGACGCCCTCTTCGCCTTCGCGCTTCCGCAGGAATAGTCCCGGATTCGGGTCGGACGTCCGCAGGGAGGAGGTGCAGTCATGGAATCCGTTGCAACTCGGCCAACTCTTGAATGGGAGCCCCCCGAGTTCGCCGAAGTCGACTGGGAGCCACCGGAGTTCGAGGAGCTCCAGTGCACATCCGAAGTGACGATGTACATGTACGTCGCGCGATGGGAGGACTAGCAGCCGGAGGACCGGTGGCTGAGGCACGGGCGCCGGGGTCGAGTCCGGCGCCCGGGTCGTGAGGCTTCTGGGTTGCTACAGGCCAGAAGCTCACAGCCGCGATCGGCACTGGTTCCGAATGCATGGGCGGAGGAGCGGAATGTGGGTGCGGGTACTCGGATCGGCAGCGGGCGGCGGCTTTCCGCAGTGGAACTGCGCCTGCCCGAACTGCCGCGCCGTCCGCGACGGTTCCCGGCCCTGCCGGCCGCGCACCCAGTCGGCGATCGCGGTGAGCGGTGACTACCGGAAGTGGTTCCTGTTCAACGCATCTCCCGACATCCGGGCCCAGATCGAGGTTTTCGCCGCCCTGCAGCCGGGTGGCGGGCGGGCGACACCGCTGCGCGCGGTGCTGCTCACCGACGCCGAGATCGACCACACGCTCGGCATGTTGCTGTTGCGGGAGGCGAAAGCCATCGAGCTGCACGCCACGCCCGCGGTGCAGGAGACGTTGTGCGATGGGACAGCAGTGCTGCGCACGCTTGAGGCCTACTGCCAGGTCACCTGGCGACCGGTCGTTCCGGGCGCCGACGTGCCCTTGGAGGGCGGGCTTTCCTACCGGGCCTTCAACGTCCCCACCAGCAAACCGCCCCGATTCAGGGCAGGCCGCGAGCAGGGGCGGGTCGTGGGCTACCGGCTGACCAGCGAGTCCAGCGGCCGGGCGGTGGTGTACCTGCCGGGGGTGCAGGAGCTCACCGCCGAAGTGCGCTCGGAGCTCGACGACTGCAGCTGCCTGCTCGTCGACGGGACCTGCTGGCACGACGACGAGCTGATCCGGCTCGGCTTGGCCCGGAAGACGGCGCGCGACATGGGGCACCTTCCGATCGGTGACCCCGGGGGCAGCCTCGAACAGCTGTCACCGCTGCCCATCGCGCGCAAGATCTACATCCACATCAACAACACCAACCCGATCCTGCTGGACGACGCACCCGAGCGGCGTGCCGTCGAGCAGCGCGGCATGGAAGTGGCCGCGGACGGACTGGAGGTGCGAGTGGCGTGACGACGCTTACCGGAACCGGCAGCTTCACCGCGCAGCTGCGTGCCCAGTCGCGGCGCTACCACGACCAGCACCCGTTCCACGTCAAGATGAACGAGGGGCGGCTGAGCCGTCGTCAGATCCGGGGGTGGGTGGCCAACCGCTTCTACTACCAGGCGAACATCCCCCGCAAAGATGCCGCCATCCTCGCCAACTGCCCGGACCGCGAAGTGCGTCGGCGGTGGGTCCTGCGAGTCCTCGACCACGACGGCACGACTGGCGACGAAGGCGGCATCGGCGCCTGGCTGCGTCTGGCCGAGGCGGTGGGGCTGGGCCGGGCGGAGGTGCTCGACGAGCGCCATCTCGTCCCCGGGGTGCGGTTCGCCGTAGACGCGTACGTGACCTTCGCCCGCACGCGGCCGTGGGTCGAGGCGGTGGCGTCCTCGCTGACCGAGCTCTTCGCACCGGAGCTGATGGCCGACCGGCTCGCCGCGTTCGAACACCTCTACCCCTGGATCGACCGCGACGGCCTCGGCTACTTCCGGTCCCGCCTGGCCCAAGCGCCCCGCGACGCCGAACACGCCTTGCAGGTGGTGACCGAGCACTGCCGCTCGGCCGACGAGCAGGCGCGCGCCGTGGCGGCGCTGTCATTCAAGTGCGAAGTTCTGTGGAGCGTCCTCGATGCCATCGACCAAGCTTTTCCCGACTCCGGCGATGCGGGAGCGCTATGAGCACGGCAGTGGAATCGGCGAGCCGCCCCAGGATGGCGTCGTACGTGCGCCTGGTCTTCGACCAGGTGCGCAAGCGGCACATGCTGTTGGCACCGGAGTCAGTATCGGTCCTGAACCCGACCGGCGCGGCCGTGCTGGGCCTGTGCGACGGGCGGCGAACGGTCGCCGAGATCGTGGCCGAGCTGCGTGGCCAGTCCGACCACGTGGCATGCGACGAGGTGCTGGGTTTCCTCACGCGCCTCGCCGCCAAGCGGTACGTGGAGGTCGACGATGACTAGCCCGTTCGGTTTGCTGGCCGAGCTCACGTATGCGTGCCCGCTGCACTGCCCGTACTGCTCCAACCCGCTCAACCTGGCCGACTACGGGGAAGAACTGACCACGGCGCAGTGGCGGCGGGTGCTGACCGAGGCACGCGAGCTGGGCGTCGTGCAGGTCCACATGTCGGGTGGCGAGCCGCTGCAACGCCGGGACGTGGTGGAGATAGCGCGCAGCGCCAACGAGTTGGGCCTGTACACGAACCTCATCACGAGCGCGATCGGTCTCTCGCAGCGCCGCGCGGAACAGCTGCGGGCTGCCGGTCTCGACCACGTGCAAATCAGCATCCAGGCCCACGAGGCAACCGCGTCCGACAACATCGCGGGCACGCGCTCCTTCGAGCGCAAGATCGCGGCTGCTCGGCTGGTGAAGGAGCTGGGCTGGCCGCTGACGTTGAACATCGTCCTGCACCGGATGAACATCGACCGCATCGCCGACATCATCGCCCTGGCCGAGCGGTTGCACGCCGACCGCATCGAGTTGGCGAACACCCAGTACTACGGCTGGGCCTTGCACAACCGCTCCGCGCTCCTGCCCAGCAGGGAGCAGATCGATCGGGCGGCGGCCGTCGTGCGCGCAGCGAACAAGCGCCTGGAGGGGAAGACAACGATCATCTACATCCTCCCCGACTACTACACACAGTATCCAAAGCCCTGCATGGACGGTTGGGGACGGCGACAACTCACCGTGACGCCCAACGGCGACGTCCTCCCCTGCCCCGCCGCGCACACCCTGCCGTTGCCGCGCGCGAGCGTGCGCGAGAAGTCGCTCGCCTGGATCTGGGCGGAATCGCCGGTGTTCCAGCGCTTCCGCGGCACCGACTGGATGCCCGAGCCGTGCCGGAGCTGCCCCCGTCGCGAGATCGACTTCGGCGGCTGCCGCTGCCAAGCTTTCCTGCTCACGGGGGACGCCGCCCGCACCGACCCGGTCTGCATCCTCTCGCCGGACCACGAGATCGTGGCCGACGCGGTGCGCGCGGCCAACGAGGAGACGAGGCCCCTCGCGGCGGCCCTGACACCACGTCCGCATCCGCGCGACACCCGGTAGGGCGCCTAGAACGGAGCGAACGGACCGTTCGTGTCACCTACCTGAGTGGACAGGCCGTTCGCTTCACACCGGTTGGCCAGGCAGAGCCAGACCACTCCCGCTAGGGCGGGCAGCGGAACCGCCCGGCAGGGCCAGTTCCAAGACAACCTCAACGGCCCTCAGAAGCTCTCACGGGACCTGATGCCAGCCGAAACGGCACCCTCACGCTCCTTCGCTGAGCACGGCTTCGCGTTCCTGCACGAGCCGGGTCCGGATCTGCTCCAGTCGTTGGTTCTCCAGCTCCACAGCGGTGGTCAGCACGCAGGCATCGCAACCGATGCGGGCCCGAGCGGGTTCGCCTTCGGCGAGTTGACGGCACACGGTGAGCGCCGGGCTGGTGTTGGGCCGGATGATGTGCACAGTGCCGTCGGGGTCGGTCCAGCGGTCGTCGCCGAGCATTTCAGCCTCGTTTCTTCTTCTCGAACTGCGCGCAGTGGGCTCGGACCCACTGCGCAGCGCGGTGGGTGAGGGTGGTGGGGTCCCAGGCCGTGTCGATCTCGACGGTCCAGGGCAGCGGGTACTCGTCGGAGCAATCGATGTCGCCGTGGTAGATCCGGACAGTGCTTTCTCCTGCATACCAGCGGAATACGGACGACGAGTACAGGTAAACCAGGTACGCACCGCGCCGGTCCCGACGCATCAGCGGCCCTTTCCGCATAGCGGGTATCCGGTAAACCGTGATCGACTTCCCGTTGTGGAAAGTAACGGTCTCCGGCACGGCCACGGCAGAGATATCAGCCCATTCCAACATGTTCAGTCATCCACGATGGTGGTGGAAGGTATGCGTCGTCATCGGCGCATGAACCTTCATCTCCTTCAGGGCCTCGTTGCAACGCGAACAGGTCGGAGCGTGAATCCAGTCGATTTCGGACGGCTTAGCGAGGGCGAAACTCTCGTCGCAGACGGATATCGCGGATGGGCCCGCGTTCGCGCTGGCGCCGAAGAACGCATGCCGAACCAGGCCGTAGGTACTCGTGTCGTCCGGAACTGGTCGCCAGAAGTAGCGCAGCCATGCTGCCTGCGTCGTCGTCATGGGAGCCTCTATTCGTGGTGCCGTCGGTCGTTGCTTCGCGATGCTCAGTTGGTGGGGCAGTCCCCGCCAATCGGTCGGGGGAACACTTCCGGAGGAAAACGCTGAAAGTGAAACGATCAGCGAGGACTGCCTGTAAGTAGTTTCGTAGGCACGGACAGTAAGCGGTAGGGTTTGGCTGTTCACTGGTGTTCACAACGGGGGCGAGGCTGATGACGGGCGCGGACTTGCGGGCTGCGCGCGATGCTGCGGGGTTGAGCTTGTCTCGGATGGCGCATCGCACGCACTTCGCCAAGTCGTACTTGAGCATGGTCGAAACCGGGAAAAGGTCGGTTGCGCCGGATGTGGTCGACGCCTACGAACAGGTGCTCGGCGTGCCGTTGCGGCCCGCTCCGAGTGATCCGTTGCGGATCGCCCATGAATGGCTGGTTTCCGAGTCACCGATTGCCGTTCAATTCCGCTCCGGTCGGCGGGTGGGTGATTCTCTGGCGGAGGAGCTGGAAACCCGCGTGATCGAGCTTCGTCATCTCGATGATGTGGTGAGCAGCCAGGATCTCTTGCCTGCTGTGTCGAAAGAACTGGGGGAAGCCGACAGGCTTGTGCGGTCGGCGAGCTTCTCAGAGCCAGTGGGCCAACGTCTGTTCACGGCCATTGGAGAACTGGCCCAGCTCGCTGGCTGGATCGCAAGCGATGCGGGCCGTTACGCCGAAGCGCAGCGGCTGTACATCTCAGGCGTGGGTGCGGCCGGTGAAGCGCCCGATCGCGTTCTTGGAGCCCAGTTGTTGTCGAGCCTGAGCTATCAGGTCGCAAACGTCGGTAACCCACGGGATGCGGTGCTTTTGGCTCGGACTGCGGTGAAGGGTGCAGACGGGGCAACGCCCGTTGTTCGCGCACTCCTGCTCGAACGCCTGGCATGGGCCTCGGTCAAGGCCAAAGACATCCATGGCACCTGGCAGGCGCTTGGTGCCGTGAACGACTCATACGAACGACGAGGCGACGACGGACCTGAGCCAGAATGGGTTTATTGGCTCAACCGATCCGAGATCGACATCATGGCGGGTCGCTGCATGATCGAGCTGGGCAGGCCCCACGATGCCGAACCACTCCTGTCGAACGCTGTCGCGAACTACCCTCCCGATCATGCTAGGGAGGTAGCACTTTATCTTTCGTGGCTTGCTGAATCCTACGCCGGAACCGGTGATCTGGACGCCGCCCGCGAAGCTATCGAACGGGCACAGCGCTACGCCGCAGCCATGCCCTCAGCCAGAACCGATGACCGGCTCCACACGGTACGACAGTTGCTTTAATATAAGCGCCCTCCTCAGACCCGCGCAGTGGACCTGCCAGAGCTAGCCGATACCGCTTGGAAATAGCGTCCCGGCAACCACCTGTTCGGCGTATCAACAACCCCTGCTCCAGGATCCCAAGCGCAGTGGAACAACAAGCCACTCCCTGTAGCAACCAAAAGCACGCGACCTGTCAGAGCCAGCCCCGGTCGTGGCCGCCGTGGCATTCGGCCCGGCCTGGAAGCCGACGACCAAGCCCAGCAGGGCGAAGGGCAGCGCGCCGAGCCAACTCTGCGACCTTCAGGGTGTTCGGAAACGCTTAACCACTGGCCAATTTTCTCCTCGGTTTAACAAGAACCACTTCTGCAACTCGCGTTGCGCCTTTACCTGCACCGCTATTCGAGCTGAGGCTGGAAAACGCTTGTTTGCGCGAATACCTCTCAATGCGAGGTAACGTGGTCGTGTGGGCTATGTGGACGCGCGGGTCGTCGCCGACGAGCTGATGACCGTGATCGCGGCGCTGCGGCGGACAGTGCGGCGCAGCCTTCGCGCCGAGCTACCGACGGCAGACCTGCGGGGTGCCCAGGTCGAACTGCTTCGGGTCGTCGAAGCGCAGCCGGGCATCAGCGTGACCGCCGCCGCCCTGCACCTGCGGATGGCGGCGAACTCCGTCAGCACGTTGGTCAACCAGCTCGCCCGCGTCGGCTTGCTGCGCCGTGAAACCGATCCCGACGACCGCCGCGCGATCCGGCTGAACCTGACCGGCACTGCCGCGTATCGGCTCGCGGCCTGGCGGCAGGCGAGAACCGGCCTCGTTGGCGATGCGCTCGCCGAACTGTCCACAGCAGACCAGGAGGCGGTTTCCGGTGCGCTGCGCGGTTTGCACGCGTTGGTCGAGGTCCTGGAAGGAGGTGGCGCCGGTGACCGAGCGGATGGCCGTGCGGTGCAGGGATCTGCGGCACGCGTTCGGCGACCAGATCGCGGTCGACGGGGTTGATCTGGACGTCCGGCCCGGCGAGGTGTTCGGATTGTTGGGGCCTAACGGTGCAGGCAAGACCACCACGATCCGGGCGATCACCACGCTCCTGCCCACCAAAGCGGGAACGGTCGAGGTCTTCGGCGTCGACGTGGCGCGCCACAAGCTGGCGGCGCGACGGCTGATCGGCTATGTGCCGCAGCAGCTTTCGGCCGACGGGTCGCTGACCGGGCGGGAGAACGTCGCGCTGTTCGCCCGGCTCTTCGACGTCCCCCGAGCGCAACGGCGATCCGCGGTGCGCGCCGCGCTTGACGCGGCAGGGCTCGCCGATGCCGCCGAGCGCCTGGCCAACACCTACTCGGGCGGCATGGTGCGCCGCCTGGAACTCGCCCAGGCGCTCGTCAGCGGGCCGAAGCTGCTGGTGCTGGACGAGCCCACGATCGGCCTCGACCCCATCGGCCGGGAGAGCGTGTGGGCCCGGATCCGCGAGATCCGTGCCGAGACCGGCATGACCGTGCTGGTGACGACGCACTACATGGACGAGGCGGACCAGCACTGCGAGCAGATCGCCCTCATGCACCGCGGGCGGATTCGCGCGCGCGGCACTCCAGCGAAGCTCAAGGCCGCCGTGGGGCCGGACGCCACGCTCGACGATGTCTTCCGGACGATCAGCGACGACGCCTTCGGCGCCGAAACGGGGGAAGGGATGCGAGATGTCCGCGCGGCCCGACGTACTTCCAGCCGCCTCGGTTGAACCGGTGCGGCGCAGTCTGCCGGGCCTGCTGTTGGCGCGGGTGGCGGCGATGTGCCTGGTCGAGCTGCAGAAGTTGCGGCACGACCGGACCGAGCTATTCACCAGGGCCATCCAGCCCGCGCTGTGGCTGCTGATCTTCGGCGAGGTGTTCACCAGGCTGCGGTCCATACCCACCGGGAACATCCCGTACCTGGACTACCTGGCGCCGGGGATCCTCGCGCAGTCGGCGCTGTTCATCGCGATCTTCTACGGCATCCAGATCATCTGGGAACGGGATGCCGGCGTGCTGGCGAAGCTGCTGGTCACGCCCACGCCGCGGGTCGCCCTGGTCACCGGCAAGGCGTTCGCCGCCGGGGTGCGCGCGCTGGTGCAGGCGCTGGTGGTGCTGGTGCTGGCCGCGCTGCTCGGCGTCGGCCTCACCGCCAACCCGGTGAACCTGCTTGCGATGGCCGTGGTGGTGGTCCTCGGCTCGGCGTTCTTCTGCTGCCTGTCCATCACCATCGCGGGACTGGTGCTGTCCAGGGATCGACTGATGGGGATCGGGCAGGCGATCACGATGCCGCTGTTCTTCGCCTCCAACGCCCTGTACCCGGTCGATCTGATGCCGGAGTGGCTGAAGGTGGCAAACTACGCGAACCCGCTCGGCTACGAGGTGGACGCGTTGCGCGGCCTCCTGATCGGCACGCCCGACCACCTGTCGCTGGACTTCGCCGTCCTGGTCGTCGCCGCCGGCACCATGATCAGCATCGCCTCGGCCCTCCTCGGCCGCCTGGCCCGGTGACCGGCCCGCGGGGAGGGGGCTCTCGCCGATTTCGCGCGAAGTCGGCACTGAAATCGGCACCCACCGACGTCCGGGTGCCGGCCCACGGCCGTCCGAAGTAGACGACCTGCCTCGGGCTGCCCGAATTCCGCGTGGGTGGTTGCGGCGCTGCCACGAGCACCGACCCCGCCAAACAACTGTTGCAAATGAATTGCAACTAGACTTCGGCGGTAGTGATGACGGGGGTTGGAGACTGTTCCTGGTTCCGAGTAAGTCTGTGTCAACGCGTGCTAAACTTTGCGCGTGAAGTTGAAGGAGTGGGCACGTGAGCAGGGTGTCTCGTATCGAACCGCGCTGAACTGGTTCCATGCGGGCACCCT
>NZ_JBSFLZ010000016.1:0-72923 GCF_053599315.1 Saccharopolyspora sp. NPDC000995 | reverse complement strand
AAACCTGCATGGTCGGGGGCATAAAAGAACACTAACCAAAACAGTCCGCTGTTGAGTTCTCAAAGAACACACCCACACCATCACCCGACCCCACCCAAGGGACCCGCAGCTCCGGGGAGCATTTCCTCTTCGCTTTCTTGTGTCACCGACTTTAGACCATCATGTTTTCCGCTGTCAAACCGGGGGGCTCGTTTCCGATCCGACCCAATTCGTTATCTTCGGGAAACCATTCGGTCTTCAGTTTTCAACACGCGCAAGCGTTTCACTTTATCAAGTCTTACCGTTTTCAGGCCCGCCCACTCTACCACTCATTCGTGAGAGCTTGGTTCGCGGGACCCGCATCAGGCCCGGCCCGGTTTTCCCGGCCCGTGTCGCGCTGACTTGGAATAAGTTACACGGCCCCGAAACACCCCCGACAACCACCCCCCACAAAAGGGAAAAACACCAGGTCAGAGGCGATCTTGGGCGTTGCGCCTTGAGCCCGCCACCACTGCCGGGATCGATGTCCACGTTCGTGTGGTCCTGCTTCCTCGCCGCGAAACGCCCGGACTGCGCCGGTAGCCTCCCAGACGATCGCCAGAACGGGGGTAGCAGTGGACTCCACACCGATCTATACAGAGTTGCGAAAGACGCTGATCGACCCGGAAGACCGGAACTGGGGTCCCAGCGCCCCGCCGGAGTTCGCCGCTTCGCTGGCGGATCGGGCCGAACGGCCGAAGACAGAAGCCAAGAAGTCTGCGCGCCCCGGCTCCGGGGCGCGCGGCAGGGCCCGTCGGCACCGCGCCGAAGACTGACCCGAATCACACCCGCACCGCACCGCGCGTGCTGCCGGTCGCCGAGCAACTGCGTTCGGTCGCCCTGCCCCACCAGCTTGCCCAGGTGCATGACCGCCACCAGGCGCGCCAGCAGTTTCGCCAAAGCCAGCTCGTGGAAGACGATGTCGATGTTGTGTCGCACCGATAGCAGCCGGCGGACGGGCAGGCGGCTGATGTCCAGGCCGTGGAGCACGATCCGGCGTTCCGCCTGGGTCACCAGCCTGGCCACGGATTTGCTCACAGTGGACTTTCCGGAGCCGGATTCCGCTACCGAAGCGAGGATTTCGTCGCATCCGGTGTGCAACGACATTCCGTCAACGACGCGCTGGCCGACGTAGCTGACGACCAGGTCCTCGACGCGGAGGACCGGCTCGGGTTCGGCCGGCTCACCGACCTCCCTCCTCGGCACCGCCGCCAGGAGCGCTCGCGAGTACTCGTGCTCGGTCGCGGATCCACCATCGAATACAGCAGGTCGACGAGCAGGTTCACCAGGATGTATCCGGCCGCCGAGACCAGCACAGCGCCTTGGATCACCGGGGAGGCACGGGTGAAGTGCACACGACATCGACCATCAATTTGCCGAAGCCATGAAGATCTGCTCGTTGACCACGGTTCCGGAGATCAGCGTGCCGAGCTGTAGGCCGAGGATCGTCATGACGGTGATCAGGCTGTTGCGGACTCCGTGGACGGTGCTCACCCGCCACTCCCGGCGCCCTTGGCACGTAGCCGGGTCGTCTGCCAGCGGACCGGTCACCTCGCCGGTCTTGCCGCCGACGTTGTGGACGTTCACGGTCATGCCGTAGTACTGCGGCGTCGGCTGGTTGAGCAGCATGATCTCTTCGTCCCGCACCAGACTCCGGAGCACAGGTTTGCCATCCGGATGTTGTCTCCGACACCGTCCGGCAGACCAGCCGATCACCGGACCGCGTCGCGGTCGTAGTAGAACTCGCTGCGGTCCAACACGGTCAGGTCCTTTAGCGACGCGTGCGGTGAACCGGAACGGGCCGACGCAGACCGGGGCGTCGGTGAAGTCCTCGCCCCGTTCGTCGAGCTTGGCCGGGAATAGCGGATCCACGACCGCCACGGATTCGACCGCGCTGAGCTGCTGAAGATCTGGCGGCTGGCCAGCGTCGAGGCCAGCGTCGGTTCGAGCTTGTCCGGCTCCTGGTCGAGCGTGACCACTGCCTTCCGCCGCGGACCGTCGCTGCCTGCACGGAGGAGCGCACCTGGGCGGCGGTCTGCTCGACGTCGACCAGCGGGGCGCAGCCGGTCGCTGCGATCGCCACGGCCAGCAGCACCGGCACGCACTGCCTGAACCTCACGGCCACGCGCGCCTCCTGCCTGCTGCAGGATAGAAGGAGCGCGTGTGCCGTATTTGGCCCGACACGACGTGCACACATCCGTGATCCTTCCGGCATCGACCCGGATTCGGACAGGTCTCCCGCCGGTGGAAAGCCGTTCAGCTTCCCGTTGCTCCGGCGCTAGTCATGCGGCGTCAGCTCGTGAATAGCGGCCCAACACGTGCCTTTTCGCGGGCACGAATCCGACCGCCACCGCGGAATTCGGGCCGAGCGACCCATTCTCAGTCGACTGCGGAGGAGAACTGCGGCATCGAAACCGCCGGGACGCGGTCCGCTTCCGGCTTCGGCTCTTCGGCTCGAGGCGCGGTGAACAACGTTTCCTCTACAGGCGCGGGCTGCTCGACCGGCTTCGGGGCGACCGGTTCGGCGGCCTTGGCGACCGGTTCGGCGGCCTTGGCGACCGGTTCGGCGGCCTTCTTGCTGAGGTGCTCGCGGGTGCGCTGCGCGGCGCCGCGGATCTGCTCGGTCAGCTGCTTGTTGGCCTGCCGGACCTGCTCCTCCTCACGCTCCTGCTGGCGCGTGCTGCTCGCCGGCTCGGGCTTCGGTGCGCGCGCGGCCTTGATGTAGCGGTCCAGGACGACCCGGAGGTGTTGGGCGTGCTCGTCGTTCAGGTCGATTTCATACGTCACACCATCCAGCGCAAAGGTGATGGTGTGGTTGGCCGGGGACCCGTCGACATCATCGACGAGTTCGACCTGAATCCGCTCGGCCATGATCACCTGTCTCGGGAACGTGCCCCGCCTCGATTCGCGACACTTGCAGGTAAGACTACTGAGAGCCTTAACCACGTTGTAGCACGCGGCAGCGCCGTTGTCTCGTACTCAACCATAGAGCAGCTCGTTGCCCAGCCGATAACCGCCGGGCGGGTCACGTACCGCCGCACCCTGCGACGGTACATGGCCACCAACGGACAGTAACCGCTGCGGGACAATCCGAGAAAGTAATCCAGCGCACATCGCAGAAAATTCCGGCGGCGGCTGGATCATTCTTGCGGCGATCGTTTATTGTTCGCTCGCTCTTCTCCGCACCGGCGGTGTGGAGAAGACGGGGAATCGAACCGGAATCGAGGGGTACCGTGGCGCAGAAAGTCACCGTTCAGCTCGTCGACGATGTCGACGGCACACCAGCCGACAGCACCGTGGAGTTCGCCTTGGATGGGGTGAACTACTCAATTGACCTGTCCTCCGAAAATGCCGCCCAACTCCGCGACTCGCTGGCGTCTTTCGTGGCCAGCGCGCGCAAGACGGGTGGCCGCAAGCGCGCCGTCGCCAAGGCCGGCAAGCCCTCGGCGACGCCGTCCGCGGCCGACCGCGAACGCAACCAGGCCATTCGGGAATGGGCCCGGAATCAGGGGATGCAGGTTTCTGACCGGGGTCGCATTCCGGCCGAGGTCGTCGAGGCCTACGACAACGCTCAGTGAGCACTAGCCACGGGCGGCCGGTTCGAACTCGGAGCAAATCCGGCCGCCCGTGAAACTCGCAAAATGACTCCTCGTAGTGCGGTTGTCGACCAGCAGTAATTGTCTGGGGTGAATCCCTTATCTCGTTGCCAAGAAGTCGGTGATTTCGTGGCGAGTCGGCATCGAGCTGCTAGCCCCGTTGCGCTGCACCGACACGGCCGCTCCAGCAGAGGCCAGCCGCAGCGCCTCGGGCACCCCGACGCCTTCGCCCATCGCCGTGCTCAGCACCCCGACGAAGGTGTCGCCCGCGGCCGTCGTGTCCACGGCGTCGACCGGGAAGCTGGGCACCTCCACACGCGCACCGTCGCGGTTGCCGTACAACGAGCCGCGGGCACCGAGGGTGATCACCACCTCGGGGACCAGTTCGAGCAGCATGGCCAGCGCGCGGTGCGGGTCGTCGTCGCCCGCGAGGATCGCCGCCTCGTGTTCGTTCGGCACCAGCAGATCCACATTCGACAGGATGTCGGCGGGCAGCGGCACCGCCGGGGCCGGGGTGAGCACCACGCGCACCCCGTTGCGCCGTCCCGCCGCCGCAGCCGCGGCCACGCCGGGGAGCGGAATTTCCAGCTGCAACAGCAAACTCTGCGATCCGCCGATCAGTTCTTCGTCGCCGTCGACGAGTCCGTCGACCGTCCCGTTCGCTCCGGGCACCACGATGATCGAGTTGCCGCCTTCGTCGTCCACCACGATGTGCGCGGTGCCGCTTCGCCCCGGCACCGTCCGCAGGCCCATTACGTCCACAGTAGACTTCTGCAGGGCCTCGCGGATCTGGGTGCCGAAGTCGTCCTCGCCCACCGCGCCGATCATGCGCACCGTGGCGCCCGCCTTGGCCGCGGCGATCGCCTGGTTGGCGCCCTTGCCGCCGGGCACCGTGTGGAACTCCCGCCCGAGTACCGTCTCGCCCCGCTCCGGCACCGTCCCGACGTAGGCCACCAAGTCCATGTTGCAGCTGCCAAATACGGCCACAGTCGTTGTCACGTGGTTCATCATGGCCGATGTGGGGGCCCCGAACGCTTGACGGGTCCTGGCCAGTTCGACGACGTACGATGCCGACCAACCGTCGAGAAGAAGGCGAGACGCGGTGGATTACGCGGTGACAGCCGAGCTCGAGCCGCCGGCCGGGGTCGTGGGGCTCGACGCGCTGCAGCAGGAGGGGATCGCGGCCGTGCTCGACCGTCACCTCGCGCTGGTCGAGGGGGTCTCGGGCCCTGGGGACGCCGACATAGACATCCTGGACTACCGCATCACGGTGCATCCGACGGGCGCGAACGTGGTTCTCGCACTCGATGCGCCGTCGCTGCTGGCGGCCGAGGACGCCGCCGCATCGGTGCTCGACGAGCTGATCCGCGAGAGCGAGGTGCTCGGCGGCTGGTCGGTGTCGCACTCGGAGGTGCGGATCACCGAGGACGAGTTCAACCAGCGGCTGGCCGCGGTCGACGACGTCAACGAAGAGCTGGAGGCCGCGGTCGAGGAGGCGTTGGAGACCTCTGCGGAGCCCGCTATGGACGCCGAGCACTGGCGCGCCCGGCTCACCGAGCTGGCTCCGCAGCTGCGAGGGTTCGATGCGAGCGCGTTCGGCGTCGAGCCGGATTCGCACGTCCTACCCGCCGGGGCGCTCATCCACGCGGTGCGGGTGGTCACCGACGAGATCTTCTACGACGAGCTGGCTCTGGCGGTGAACAATGCGACGGTAGCCGACGCGGTCGGGCTGCTGGTGCTGGAGGAGCTCCCGCCCTGCTACGACCACCGCTACGACGCGTTCTTCGCCCGCGCGTTCGTGCTGTCGTCGGCTGCCGTCGCGGTGCGGATGACCGAGTCGTCCTGGACGCCGCCGCGCACGGTGGCCGAGGCGCTGGCGTTGCGGCTGATCATCAACGAGGCGCGCGTGGTGCTGGAAGCCGCTGAGCTGATGAGCTGGGAGGAGAGCGAGTCGGTGTTCGCCGGGTTCGCCGGGCGGGCCTTCAGCGACACCCAGCACGAGGAGCTGTACGAGGTGGACCTGCCGCTGACCTCCGACGCCGAGCCGGAGGTGGTGGAGCAGATCACCAAGGTCGAGGCCGAACTGCGCGCCCGGGGCCTGGCCTTCGGCCAGTGGTTCGTCCCCCGCGACGGCGACCCGGCCCGCCACCCCTATCTCGGCTCCGTCTAGGCGGCACGATTTCTTGCGTTGCAACTGCGGATCGGCCAGGTCGCCGCTGCGGATCGGCCAGGATGAAAAGGGCGCAGTGGAAATCAGCGCTCCGATTTCCACTGAAATCGCCCACCCTGGAACCGGGGTTCCGCGTTGCGGAAGTTTCAGGCCTGGTTTCGGACGGAGTACGGGGGGACCGTGCAGCCGATGAGGCTGGCCTCGTCGATCGTCTCCGGCTGGTAAGCCGACTTCGAGAACGCCTCCAGCATCACGTTGGTCGGGTCGTCGAGCTGCTCGACCCGGCCGAACAGGAACGCCCACTCGTGCTCGTCCGAGCCGAAGTAGGCGACCGTGTCAAACACCGACCGGAACCGGTTGTAGGAGCGGATCAGCGTCTCGTTGCGCCACACCGTCGGGCAACCCGCTTGGAACGCGACTACGCCACCGGCCGCGAGCACCGCCTGGCAGCGCTGGATGAACTCCAGGCCGTACAGCCGGTTGTGCTGGCCGTCGGCGTCGTCGGCCCGCTCGTCGGGCAGGTCGACGACCACGATGTCGTAGCCCTCCGGCGGCGCCTGGTCGAGGAAGCCCCAGCCGTCGGCGTAATGCAGCTTGATCGGACCGTCACCTCGCTCGACGCGGGCGAGCTCCTCGGCGCTGTAGCCGTACGGCAGGTGCTCGGCGCAGACGCGCACGCACTGCTCATCGATGTCCACGTGGTCGACCCGGCTGGCCCCGGCCGCGGCCGCCAGCTGGCTGGCGACGCCCTCGCTGGAACCGATGATCAGCACCCGCTCGACCTGCGCGGCGAGCAGGAACGCCGGCACCATCATCGCCTCGTGGTAGACCAGCTGGGAGAACTCGGTGCTCTGCCGGTCGTCGTCGCAGAACAGCGAGACGCCTTGCCCAGTGCGGCCGATGACCACGTGCTGGTATTCGGTGTCGCCCTCCCACAGCACCTCGTCGACCCGCCACAGGCGCTGCAGGTCCGCGCCCATCGGTTCTTTGATCCACTGGTGCCCGTCGAGTTCGATCAACGGTGCTCCTCCTTGATTCACGTTGCCAGGTAAGGCGAATTCACGAGGCTAGGTTTGCGTAGTCGTGGCCGCGTTGAATGGTCTGGACGTTCTGCGAGGCCGGCTTCAGCGCCTCGGCGAGCAGTTGTACCGCGCGCTCCGGTTGGGCGGTGTGCCCACAGGTGAAGACGTCGATGAAGATCGAGCCGTCCTCCGGGTACGTGTGTAGCGAAGCGTGGGACTCCGACAGCAACGCCAACACGGTGACACCTTGCGGCTCGAACCGCTTGGCGATCATCTGGCACACGGTGGCGTGCGACTGGCTCAGCGCGTTGTGCAGGGTGTCACGCAGGAACTGCTCGTCGTCGAGCAGTTCCGGATCAACGCCCTCCAGCTCGGCGAGGACATGCTGGCCGGTGAACAACCCGACCGGCGGCGTTCCGGTGTCAACGGACATCTATCGACCTCCCATCCTTTCGCAGAATTCCAGTACCAAGTCGGCACTGCTTCGGTGTCGGCTCCTCGAAGTCGCCGAGGCAATCACGGCTGATCGTCGCCGTCGACGCAGTACGTGGGCAACGGGGTGAATCCGTTGAAGCCCACAGACGAGTAGCTGGCGGTGTACGCGCCGGCGCTGAGCAGGTCGACCCAGTCGCCGCCGCGCAGCGTTCGTGGCAGCTCGTACCGGGTGCGCTGGTAGAGCACATCGTCGCCATCGCAGGTCGGCCCGGCCAGCACGACCGGGCCGAGCGGGTCGCCGTCGCGCGAGGTGCGCAATCGGTAGGTGATGGCTTCGCCTTCGGTTTCGGCGAGCCCGTTGTAGCGGCCGATGTCCAGGTAGACCCAGCTGCGTTCGCCGTCGCTGGAGTCCGAGACGAGCACGACCTCGCTGCGCAGCACGCCCGCATCACCGACGATGAAGCGCCCCGGCTCGATGAGCAGTTCCGGCCGCTGGGCGCCGAAATTGCGGTCCAGCGATTCCTCGATGCGACGGACGTAGTCGGCCAGCGGCGGGGCGGCTTCGGTGTAACCGGCGGGCAATCCGCCTCCGAGGTTCACCATCCGCAGTCGCAAGCCGTGCGCGGCGCAGTCCTCGAAAACCTGCCGGGCGGCGCTGATCCCGTGCTCCCACGCGGCGGGTTCCAGCTGCTGCGATCCAATGTGGAACGACACGCCGTAGGCATCCAGTCCGAGTTCCTGCGCGCGCCGCAGCAGTTGCGCGGCGGTCTCCGGCGGGCAGCCGAACTTGCGACCGAACGGGGTCCGGGACCCCTTGTTGTCCACCAGGACCCGGCAGAACACCTGTGAGCCCGGCGCGACCTCGGCGATGTTGGCCAGGTCCGCGGCGCTGTCGGTGACGAACAGGCGGACGCCCTGCTCGTAGGCGCGGGCGATGTCGCGGCGCTTCTTGATGGTGTTGCCATAGGAGATCGACTCCGGCGCCGCGCCCTTGGCCAGGCACAGGTCGATCTCGCCGGGGCTGGCGACGTCGAAGGACGCCCCCAGGCCGACCAGTTCACCGACCACTTCGGGGGTGGGATTGGCCTTGACCGCGTAGCAGATCCGGGCGTCCGGCAGGGCGGTTCGCAACTGCCGGTAGCGGTCGCGGACCTGGGCCAGATCCATGACCAGGCAGGGGGTTGCGGGTTGCTGCCGGTCAAGGAACTGCAGAATCGGGTCCGGCGCGGCGAATTCGGTCTGCTGCGCGGTGCCGCTCGGGCGGTCCGTCACACCGGTGGTGGCGGACAGATCGGTCAATCCCGGTACCTCCGTCTCGGCTGGTGGGGTTGGGGTTTCCCTGGGTTCTTCCCGCCAGGGGCATGCACTCTTGGAGCGCAACTGCGACCAAGCACAGTACCGCGCTCACTTACGGATTTCGAACCGCGCCCACCTCTACCCCCGGACAGCGGAACATAGTGTGAGCACCCCCACGGGACCTCGCCGAGGTCGTCGCGTTGCGTGGTCGGATTCCCGACTTCCCGTGATCGGCGGAACACCTGGGAACGGGAGCTGCGCAGGCACAGGTTTCGCCTGGTCCGGACCCACGAGTGCGTCGGGCGCAACAGCGGCGCCAAGCACTCACCTCAGGGAGCGTCCGTACAGAGCGGATCGGTCCGCTAGTCGGCGGGTTCGCGGTCCAGTTCGAGGGCGAGGTAGAAGTCCACTCGGGACGGGAACTCGGCGAGGTCTCGCCCGGTGATCTCCTCGATCCGCTGGATCCGGTAGCGCAACGTGTTCACGTGCACGTGGAGCAGCTTGGCGCAGCGCGACCACGAGCCGGAGCAGTCGAGGAACACCCGCAGGGTTGCCAGCAGGTCCGAGTTGTGCGCCGAGTCGTACTCGATCAGGTCAGCGAGCAGCCGCTGCCGGTAGGAACGGCGCAGCTCGTCGGGCGCCGACGCCAGCAGCACCTCGTGCGAGGCGAGCTCCGCCGCCACCACGACCTCGGCGCGCCCCCGGCGCTGCTGCGCGAGCCGACGCGCGTAGCCCGCCTCCTCAAGCGCTCCGCGCAGCGCCGTCGCCGGGCTGATGTCGCTGACGCCGATCGCCAGCCGCCGCTGGCCCAGCCCCGGCTCGGTTTCGGCGACGATGCGCCGCAATCGCGCGTCCAGCTCCGCCAGGTGCGCTTCGTCGGCCACGAACAATGCCGTGGCGCCGTCGCCGAGCGGAGCGGTAACCGAGGCCATGCCGGTCGCCGCAGCGACCTCGCGCAGCAGCAGCGTCGACTCCGCCGGGTCGCCGGCGCTGAGGGCCACCGCCCGCAGCGGCTGGTCCGTAGGCAGGCCCGAGGTCTCGAGGCGGGCCGCGACCTCGGCCTGGGTGGAGGTGCCGTCGAGCAGCCTCCGCAGCGCCGCCTCCACCGACCTGCCCGCGATCCGGCGGGCCTCTTCCACCCGTGCCCGCACCAACGCCACGACGGTGCCCAGGTCCGTGGCGATGGCCTCCTCCTCATCGCCCCAGTCGGCGACGTCGCCGCGCGCCAGCACGAACCAGCGGGCGGCAGGCGGCTCGGTTTCGGACTCCACCGGCCACAGCACGCATGTGCCGCCGGACTCCACTGGTCGCACGGTGCGGGGCAGGCGGCCGGTGGCGAACGCGCGCAGCGCCGCGCAGCGGGTCGCATCCGGCAGTTCGCCGGTGCCACCGACGATCCAACCGGCCGCCGACAGCACCCAGCAGTCGGCGCGGAGTTCGTCGGCCGCCATCCGGAGCACCCGGTCCAGGTCGGCGCCGGATGCGACCGCGGAGACCAGCTCGCGACGCGGAGCGGAGCGGCGCTGGATGCGGTCGGCGAGGGCGTTGAAGCTGACCGTCAGCGGCACCTCGAAGGCGGGCAGGCCGTACCGCCGGCATGCCTCGACGAGGTCCGGCGGCGCGTGGCCGAGCCGCGCGGTGCCCGCAGCGAGGGCCACCACCCCGGCGTCGACCAGCGCGGCGACGAACTTTTCCGAATCGCTCGGGTCGTTGCGCCACATCAGACCGCTGAGCACCAGCTCGCCGCCGTGCAGGTAGCGCCGGGGGTCGAGCAGGTCTGTGATGTAGACGCCGCGGACCGGCCGGTCCATCTGGTCCGCGCCGCCCAGCAGCACCAATCCGAGTTCCGGATCGGCGAGGAGATCACTTAGCTGCACCTGCGCACCTCGGCCTCCGCCGCCCCGGTCCATCTCGGGGCCGGGGCCCCACGCCGGGCCGGTCGTCGGCCGCGAGGCGGGCATCTGTTCCGGGTGAGTGTTTCGGCCGGGTGACCCGAACGCCGCAAGGGGCTCCCCGCGTTTGGAGAAACATACAACCCCGGCCCGGCTACCGGAAGGATTTTTCGGGCCTTCCACCGCTAGCGGCCGAACAGCCCCCAGTTGTGTACTGACTCACACCTTTTCACCACCCGTGACAAGGAGTGCAACCGTGGAATTCGTCCGCCCCGCCTCGTGGCGGGAGGCTCTCGAAGCCAAGGCCGCGCATCCGGACGCGACGCCGATCGCCGGCGGCACCGACGTGATGGTCGAGATCAACTTCGACCATCGCCGCCCCAGCACACTGCTCGACCTCACCGGCGTCCCCGAGCTCGCCGGTTGGTCGCAGGCGGACGGGACGCTGCGCATCGGCGCGGGCCTGCCCTACACCCGGCTGATCAACGAGCTGGGCGACCAGGTGCCGGGTCTGGCGATCGCCAGCCGCACCGTCGGCTCGCCGCAGATCCGAAACCACGGCACGCTCGGCGGCAACCTCGGCTCCGCCTCCCCCGCCGGCGACGGCCACCCGCCGCTGCTGGCCTCCGACGCGCTGATCGAGGTCGAGTCGGTGCGCGGCAAACGGCTGATCCCGGCGACCGAGTTCTTCACCGGTGTCAAGCGCAACGCGCTGGCCGAGGACGAGCTGATCGCCGCCGTGCAGATTGCCCCGGCGACCGGCCCGCAGCAGTTTTCCAAGGTCGGCACCCGCAACGCGATGGTCATCGCGGTGTGCACCTTCGCGATCTCGCTGCACCCCGATCGCAGGCAGGTCGGCACCGGGATCGGCTCGGCCGCCCCGACGCCGCTGCGCGCGCAGGTCGCGGAGGAGTTCCTGAGCGCCGAGCTCGACTGGGAGCAACGGCAGCCGTTGGAGGACTCCGTGGCCCGCCGCTTCGGCGAGCTGGTCGCGCAGGCCGCGTCACCGATCGACGACGTGCGCGGCACCGCCGGCTACCGGCGCCACTCGCTGGCCGTGATGGCTCGCCGGACCCTGTCCTGGGTCTGGCACGACCACTGTGCCGGGAGGCAGGAATGCGCCTGAAGGTTACCGTCAACGGACAACCGCACGAGGCCGACGACGTGTGGGAGGGCGAGAGCCTGCTGTACGTGCTGCGCGAACGGCTGGGCCTCCCGGGTTCGAAGAACGCTTGCGAGCAGGGCGAATGCGGTTCCTGCACGGTCTACCTCGACGGCGTGCCGGCCTGCTCGTGTCTGGTGGCCGCAGGACAGGCCGAGGGCCGCGACGTGCGCACCGTGGAGGGCCTCGCCGACGGCGAGAAGCTCGACGAGGTGCAGGAGGCGTTCGTCGAGGCCGGTGCCGTGCAGTGCGGCTTCTGCACCCCGGGCTTGCTCGTGCAGACGCACGACCTGTTGGAGCGCAAGCCGAATCCGTCCGACGCGGAGATCCGCGAGTCGCTGGCCGGGAACCTGTGCCGCTGCACCGGTTACGAGAAGATCATGGATGCTGTTCGGCTCGCCGCCCGGAGGAAGTCGGCGGAGCGGAAGGCGCACGCATGAGCCGGACCATCATCGAGGGCGGCGCCGTGGTAACCGTCGACGACCCGGGCACCGAGTTCGCCGAGGGCCACGTCGTCGTCGAGGGTGACCGCGTCCGCACCTCGCAGGGGGTGTCATGAGCAGCGAGACTCAAGCGGGGGCAGGTACCCGGCCGAAGAGTCCGTCATCGCGCTCGGGCTTTGTCTTTGAAGCGGCGCAGCCCCTTAGCCCACCCGTACAACTCGCACTGCCGCGGATTCTCAACGACATTCTCTCGAGGACATCCCCGAAGCCGCGTATTGGACATGCACAAGTCGGAAATCCCGCAGCCGAGAAGGCATCTGGGGTTGCGCCACCCGCACCGTCACGCAAGGGGAGCCTGGAGACAGGCATCAAGGAGCTCAAGGAGGTGTCCGCATGAGCAGCCACGCACCTGCTCGCAGTCCGCAGGAGCTCAACGACGCCATCGGCGGCGGCATCGGCGAATCCCCGCTGCGCCCGGACGGCGCGATCAAGGTGCGCGGCGAGTTCGCCTACTCCTCGGACCTGTGGGCCGAGGACATGCTTTGGGGCGCGACGCTGCGCAGCCCGCACCCGTACGCCCGGATCCGCTCGATCGACATCGGGCCGGCGATGACGATGGCCGGGGTGCAGACCGTGCTCACAGCCGATGACGTGCCCGGCGACAACTGCTTCGGCCTGAAGTACGCCGACCAGCCGGTGCTGGCCGCCGATGTGGTGCGCTACAAGGGCGAGGCCGTCGCGCTGGTCGCGGCCGACCACCCGGAGACGGCGCGGCGTGCGCTGGAGAAGATCGTCGTCGCCTACGAGGTGCTGGAGCCGGTGCTCGACGCCGAGCGGGTCGCGCACGACGAGACACTGCCGAAGCTGCACCCGAACGGCAACGTCGTGCGGCACCAGAAGATCGTCAAGGGCGACCCGGACGCGACGGCCGAGGTCGTGGTCTCCGGGGTGTACACCGTCGGGATGCAGGACCAGGCGTTCCTGGGTCCCGAGTCGGGGCTGGCCATCCCCGCCGAGGACGGCGGCGTCGACCTGTACCTGGCGACCCAGGACTTGCATTCCGACCTCCGGCAGACCGCGCGGGCGCTCGGGCTGCCGCCGGAGAAGGTGCGGATGACAATGTCCGGCGTCGGCGGCGCGTTCGGCGGCCGGGAAGACCTGTCCATCCAGGTACACGTGTGCATGCTGGCGCTACACCTGGGCAAGCCGGTCAAGATGGTCTACAACCGCGAGGAGTCGTTCTACGGCCACGTGCACCGGCACCCGGCCAAGATGTACTACGAGCACGGCGCGACGCGCGACGGCAAGCTCGTGTACGTCAAGGCGCGGCAGTACTTCGACGGCGGCGCGTACGCTTCGAAAACGCCGGTCGTGGTCGGCAACGGCACCACGCTCGGCGCCGGTCCGTACAAGGTGCCCAACGTCGATATCGAAGGTTGGGGTCTCTACACCAACAACCCGCCGTGCGGTGCGATGCGCGGACTCGGTGCTGTGCAGCCAACTTTCGCGTACGAGTCCCAGATGGACAAGCTCGCCGCCGCGCTGAACATGGACCCGGTCGACCTGCGCATCGCCAACGCGATCGAGCAGGGCGACTCGATCCCGACCGGCCAGGTGCTGGACTTCCCGGCTCCGGTGGCCGAACTGCTGGAGCGCGTGCGGGCCCTGCCGATGCCCGGCGAGCGCACCGGCCCGGTGGACATCCGGGACATGCCCGGCGGGGCGTCCAACACCACGCACGGAGAAGGCGTGGTGCGCGGCGTCGGCTACGGCGTGACGATCAAGAACATCTGCTACGCCGAAGGCGCCGACGACTTCTCGACCGCGCGAGTGCGGTTGCAGATCATCGGCGGGGAGCCGGCGGCCATGGTGCACACAGCCGCGGCCGAGGTGGGGCAGGGCCTGGTGACGGTGCAGCAGCAGATCGCGCGGTCCGAGCTCGGCGTCGAGCGGGTGACCATCCACCCGAACGACACGAGCGTCGGCCCGGCCGGCTCCAGCTCAGCCTCGCGGCAGACGCTGGTCACCGGCAGTGCCGTCAAGGCGGCCTGCGACGCGGTGCGCGAGGCTGTGTTCGCTCGGGTCGCCGAGCGCTACGACGTCGAACCGGCGCTGCTGGACCTGCAAGGCGGCAAGGTCGTGTCGAAGGCCCACGGCGTACTGGCCGAACTCGTGGAGGTGCTCGGCGACGACGTCATCGAAGAAACCCGCGAATACCACCACCGGGAGACCTTCCCGATGGACGAGAACGGCCGCAGTGAACGGGTACACGTGCAGCACGCGTTCTCCGCGCACCGCGCGGTGGTAGACGTCGACCTGGAGCTCGGCTTGATCAAGGTCGTGCAGCTGGCTTGCTCCCAGGACGTCGGCAAGGCGATCAACCCTGACTCGGTGGTGGGGCAGATCCAGGGCGGTTCCACGCAGGGCATGGGGCTGGCCGTGATGGAGGAGATCAAGGTCGTGGACGGCCATATCCGCAACCCCTCCTTCACCGATTACCTGATACCCACGATCCTCGACACGCCGCCGATGGAGATCGACGTCATCGAACGCGCCGACCCCAACGCGGTCTACGGGCAGCGAGGGGTCGGCGAGCCGCCGACGATCTCCACCACCCCGGCCGTAGTGGCCGCCATCCGCGCCGCCACCGGCAAGGAACTCCCGCACACACCGGTGGCTCCCGAGCACATCGTGTGACCAGCGGTGCCGGGCCGCCGTCCCAGCATCCCCAACGACCACCGGAAACCCATAGGAGTGGTTCAAAAGTGATTTGCGTGGCGGTGTGGGGAGCGCAACCTCAGATGCCTTCTCGCTGTGGGGATCCGACATCACGAATGCCAATTCACCACGTCGGGGGCTGTCCGCGCGAGATAGCTCGGGGTGCGCGGTGGCCCCGCGTAGCACTGTTGAGAACGCGGCGGTGCGCGCTAAGTCCCACACAGCAAGCGGCTACCGCCGCTTGTTGAACAGATCCTAGGAGGAAACAATGTCCGTGGACGTCGCAACGGGCGCCGAGCAGGATTGGATGGCCAAGGCCATCGAACTCGCCACGACCAATGTGGACAGTGGCGGCGGCCCCTTCGGCGCGTTGATCGTCCGGGATGGCGAGATCATCGCGACGGGCATCAACAAGGTGACCCTCGACCTCGACCCGACCGCGCACGCCGAAATGACCGCGATCCGCAACGCCTGCCGGGCGTTGGGCACCTTCAAGCTGAACGGCTGCGTGCTGGTGACCTCGTGCGAGCCGTGCCCGATGTGCCTGGCCTCGGCGATGTGGGCGCGGGTCGACCGCGTGCTGTTCGCCGCCGACCGGGACGACGCCGCCGACGCCGGCTTCGACGACCGCGCCTTCTACGACGCGTTCAAGGACCCGGAGAAGAAGTGCCCGACCCCCGTCCACCAGGTGGCAATGGCTAACCGCAACGCGGCTTTCGACGCCTGGCGCGACAAGCCCGACCGCGTGGACTACTGACCCCAGCGGGTCTTCCGGGCAGCTTCAGCGGCTCGAAGCGCTCACGGTCCCGGACGCCCTGATCCGGGACTCGAATTCCCCTCAGCAGCACGATCACCCAGAGAAGGGGCAACGGCCGCGACGACGGGGTCGCCCGTCGCCCGCGGACGGGCCGCACCGACCGTTTCCGCGATTCCACCGGAACCGGGCCCGCCCGCCGTCCCGAAAAACACTGCGGCGGAGAAAGCCGATCGATCAAACGACCCACACCGATTTCGGCGGATTCCCGCCGGGCGCTCCCCTGCCCGGAAACGCCGAGAAGAAGTCCGGGCGGCACCCGATCCGGGGCCGCGCGGGGGCGCCCACCGGCATGGGAGGACTCATGACCCAGCAAGTGCAACCAGAAAGATCCGCCGACTCCAGGCCCTCAGGAATAGACCGCTTCTTCCGCATCACCAGCCGCGGCTCCACCATCTCCCGCGAACTGCGCGGCGGCCTGACGACCTTCGTCGCGATGGCCTACATCGTGATGCTCAACCCGCTGATTCTCGGATCGTCCGCGGACGTGTCCGGCGCCAAGCTGACCCCCGAGCAGTTGACGACCGCCACCGCGGCCACCGCGGGCGTGATGACCATCGTGATGGGCCTGGTGGGCAACGCGCCGCTGGCCCTGGCGTCCGGCCTGGGCGTGAACGCGGTCGTCGCCTTCACCATCGCGCCCGCCATGACCTGGGCGCAGTCCTTCGGGCTGGTGGTGCTCGAAGGCATCGTGATCGTCATCCTGGCCGTCAGCGGCATCCGGGAGAAGATCATCGACTCGATCCCGGCCGCGCTGAAGACCGCTGTCACCGTCGGCATCGGCCTCTACATCGCGCTGATCGGCCTGGTCAGCGCCGGGTTCGTGACCCGCAAGCCGGACGCGGCCAACACCACGGTGCCGGTCCAGATGGGCCAGGGAACCGAAGGGCACCTGGTCGGCGTGCCGATCGCGATCTTCTGCCTGAGCCTGCTGATCATGCTGGTCCTGATGGCCCGCCGGGTGCCTGGCGCGATCTTGATCGGCATCGCGGTGAGCACGGTGCTGGCGATCGGGGCCAACGCGGCCTTCGCCATCGACCCGAAGCAGTGGGACACGATCGTGCCTGAGCTGCCCGACCAGTTCATCGGCAGCCCCGACTTCAGCCTGTTCGGCGACGTCGACCTCTTCGGCGGGTTCGCCGCGGCCGGCGGCATCGCGGCCACCGTGTTCCTGTTCACCCTCGTGCTGTCCGGGTTCTTCGACGCCATGGGCACCATCACCAGCGTCTCCGCAGAGGCGGGGCTGGTGATGGACGGCAAGGTCGAGCGAATGGGCCGGATCCTGGCTGTGGACGGCGTGGCCGCCGCCGCGGGCGGGCTGACCGGATCATCGCCGAACACCGTGTTCCTGGAATCGGCCACCGGCGTCGCCGAGGGCGCGCGCACGGGCCTTGCCAGCGTGGTCACCGGGCTACTGTTCTGCGGGACGCTGCTGTTCACGCCGCTGGCGGCGGTGGTGCCCGCGCAGGCCGCCGCGCCGGCGCTGGTGATCGTGGGTGCGCTGATGATGGCCCAGGTCCGGCACGTCCCCTGGGACGACCCCGACTTCGTCATCCCGGCGTTCCTGACCATCGCGGTGATCCCGTTCACCTACATGATCACCAACGGCATCGGAGCGGGCCTGGTCGCGTTCGCGGTCATCAAGGTGGCGCGCGGCAAGGCCCGCGAAATCGGCTGGCTGGTCGGCATCCTGGTGATCGTCTTCGGGCTCTACTTTGGAGTGGAAGGCATCGAAGCCCTGGTCGAGTAACCGCGCGAGGAGCTCCTCGGGTGCTCGGCTCCCCGAACAGCGCCACTCGATCGAGTGGGAGGTGAGGGGCACCCTTGAGCGGCCGCACCGCCCGCGGGTGCCCCTCACCTCGTCAAGATCTCGGATCGGTGAAGTGTGGAGTGGGTACCTTGCGGTGGTGGTAATTGCGGGAGTCGTGTTGGCCGCCGGTGCCGGTCGTCGGTTCGGGATGCCGAAGGCGCTGGTGGAATACCGAGGGACGTTGCTGGTCGACCGGGCCGCGCGGGTACTCGCCGCAGGCGGCTGCGCGCCGATCGTGGTGGTCATCGGCGCCGCCGCGGACGAGGTCCGCGAACGCGCTGAGCTGACGGGCGCGACGGTGGTGTTCAACCCGGACTGGGCCACCGGCATGGGCTCGTCGCTGCGCACCGCGCTCGACGCGCTCGCGCCGACCAATGCCGACGCCGCCCTCGTGCTACCGGTGGACATGCCCGGCATAGGCCCGGAAGCCGTGCGGCGCGTCGCGGCGCTCGCGAACCCGAGCGCCCTCGCCGCCGCCGCTCACGACGGCGTCCGCAGCCACCCAGTGCTGCTGGGGCGCGACCACTGGGCCGGGGCCAGCGCGGCGGCCACCGGGGACGCCGGTGCCCGCGGCTACCTCAAAGGCCGCGAAGTCGCGCTGGTGGCCTGCGACGACGTGTCGGAAGGGTTCGACATCGACCGTCCCGAAGACCTGGGCCAGGGCAACCCGTAGAGTCGACGGCCACGCGTGACCGGCCCGGAACGGCTGCGCAGCACCGACACCAATCGACGCCGCGTCACGCGAACGCCCGAGCACACCGGAGGCGGAGGCATTCATGGCGAGGGGACACATCACCGCCAACTACGTGCCGGACGGCGACGACTGGCTGGTCCCCGTCACGGCCGGAACCGATCGCAGCATGGCCGACCAGCTCATCGAGAAGTTAACGCCCGGCGCCGCAGGATGTGTCGTGATCCACCTTCTCGACGGCGACGGATTCGCATTCACCACCGCATACCTACAGGCCAGGCACGGCCTGTCCGACGAGGCGACCCGCAAGGCCGTGGCCGCCGCCGCGGGCCACGCCCGCAGCGGCCGGTGACCGCGCGCAATTCCGGGACTGCGTGCACAGTGGACGAATCCGACCAGCACCTTAGGATGTCGGTCGTGAAAGCGGCGAGCAGTGCACGCGAGGAGGAAGCAGCGTTGGCCAGCGTCGAATCGAATCAATCGGCCACCGGCCGGGGCCGCCCGCGGGATGCCACCCGCGACGCCGCGCTGCGCCAAGCCGCGATGGAGGTACTCGCCCAGGTCGGCTACCGGGCGTTGACCATGGACGCCGTCGCCACCCACGCGCGGGCGGGCAAGGCCACCATCTACCGCCGCTGGGACTCCAAGCTCGACCTGGTCATCGACACCTGCACCCAGCTGGTGCAACGCAGCGTTCCGGAATCCGACCAGGGCAGCATCGAGGCCGACCTCGGCGAGTTCCTCCGCGGGTTCGCCTCGTTCCTCACCGGCCCGGTCGGCAAGGCGGCCCAGGCGCTGGTCGGCGAACTCCCGCACGAACCCGAACTGGCCGCGGCGTTCCGCGAATCATTCCTGCTGCCGCAGCGGGACATGCTGCGCCGCATCATCGAACGCGGCGTGCAGCGAGGAGAGATCCGCGCCGACGCGCCGATCGACACGGTCGTCGAACTCGCCGGCGCCAGCTTGATCTACCGCCTGATGCTCACGGACGAGCCACTCGACACCGGTTTCGTCGACCGGCTCCTCCGCGAAGGCCTGCTGCCACTGCTGCACACCGCCACACCGTCGGCGTAGTCCGTCCGGAAAACCAGGCGCTAGGGTGGTGCCACGCCGTGGATGGAGGTCTGCGTGGCGCAGGGATCGGTGACGGAGCTAAGCCGCTGGCCGGTGAAGTCGCTGCGCGGTCAGCGCGTCGACGCGGCCCGCTTCGACGGCCGCGGAATGGCCGGTGACCGCTCATACGCGCTGCTCGACGAGCGCGCCACCCGAACCGGTAACGTGCTGACCGTCCGGCAGAACCCGATGATGCTCAGCTGGGCGGCGAGTTACGGCGACGTCGCCGACCCGACCGAACCGCCGGCGCTTCGCGGCCCGGACGGCGTGGACTGGGCCTGGACAGACCCGAAGCTCGCCGACGTCCTCGCCGACTCGCTTGACATCCCGCTCAGCCTGCGCGCTGCCGACGGGCAGCAAGACCGCGGCCCCACCGTGCTCGTCACCTTCGAAGCCTCCCGGGCCGGCCTGTCCGACGAGCTGGGCGCCGACGTCGACCTGCGCCGCTTCCGCACGAACCTGCACGTGACCGCCGACCTGCCGGCCTTCGCCGAGGAGCACTGGGAACCCGGCACCACGCTCACGGCGGGCGAAGTGGAGCTGGCGGTCACCGGGGACAACGCGGGGCCGTGCATCCGCTGCGCGGTACCAAGCTGGGACGCCGACGGCCGCGAGCGCTGGCGGGATCTGCAAACCCACCTGATCGGGCGCCACGACAACAAGTTCGGCGTGATCATGCGCGTGACCAAGCCCGGCGAAATCGTCCTCGGGGACGCGGTGCTGCAGCAGCCGTGAGCCTTTTGGGCTGCCGGGGCGACCCAAAAGACCCACGGGCATTCACCGGAAGAGCTTGCGCACCACCGCAACGGTGACGAGAGCACCGACACCGATGAGCACGTAGCGCACCCTCGGGTCGTTGAGCTTTTCCTGCAGGCTGGACTTGCCGTACTCGACGAAACGCTTCGGGTCCGCCTTGACGCTCAGTTGGTCCAGCGTGGCGGCCAGCGCTTCACGCGCCTGCTCGATGTCGCGCTCGATGGTGTCTGGATCACGGGCCACGTGTCCTCCTCACGTTCACCTGGCTGCTGACACCGTAGAGCACCGCCGGGCCCGCCACGCACCAGCGGTTCGCGTGTCGCGCCCGAACCCGGTCCGGGAACTCCCCTCCCGCCAAGATCACCTCACGCGCTAGGCTGTGCCAAGCGGGGCCGTAGCCCAATTGGCAGAGGCACTAGGTTTAGGTCCTAGCCAGTGAGAGTTCGAGTCTCTCCGGCCCCACCACGCTTTCCCCGACCCCCGACCCCCGACCCCCGACCCCCGACCCCCGACCCCCGACCCCCGACCCCCGACCCCCGACCCCGGACGGCGGTCGGGGTCCGTCCGCATCGCAGTGCAGGATCAGCGGACCTGCTCCCGGGTGACGGCTTCGATGCGGTGTCCCTCGCCCACTCTCCGAGCGTCGTCATCGCCGTGTTGCGCGGGTGGCGGCCTTCATCAGGTGCGCGAGAACGGTCCGGACTCGTCTCGAATTGGCGCGGATCAGCGTGGTGGCGTCAGGAATCCGTCGATGACGCGGCGGATTTTTCCCCCGGCTTCCCCATCGCCGAGGCGGAAGGCGGTGTTCGCCGCGATCAGCACCGCGTCGATCTGGAAAGCAGCGAGTTCCGCGTCGAGGTCGGTGATCTGGCCGGGGCCGGTGGCCTGCCGCAGTTCGGCGGCGATGACATCGCGCCAGTCCTGCTAGTGGCGGGACAGCACGTCACGCACGGGACCGGGCCGGCTGTCGAAATCGGGCAGGTTCGCCCAGAAGCAGCCACCCGGGAACAGCGGTTCCTCGGCGTACGCGATCCAACGCTCGGTCAGCGCCCCGCAGTCGAACGCGCGAACTCATGGCCTAGCAGGCATCCGGCTGAACGGAACCCGCCGATTCACTCCTGCGCGAGTGCCGCTTCGTAGGCGGCGCGCGGCGGCCGAAGACCGATTCGGAGCCTGCTGGTCGCGGAATGCCCAGGTGCTGCTCCCGCAGCTCGTCCTTGAATTCGTGCCACAGCTCGGAGGCACCTCGTTCGAGCAGTTCCGCGCGGATAGCCAGCTCGCGCGTCACCGGCAGGTGGCGGCGTCCCCAGGCACCGAGGTGGGTCAACCAATACCTCCGCGCCGGACTCGTCGACGAATTGCGCACCCACATCGCCCCGGTCACGCTCGGTGCCGGAGAGCGGCTGTTCGACGGCGTGCCCGCGCTGGGCCTGGGATTGGTCTCCGCGCGTCCCGCCTCCCTCGTCACCCACGTCACCGGGTCCGCCGCTGAACCGGCGGCCGGGAGCACGGAGCACGAATCCGCTCCACCGGGCAACCGCATCCGGTGACCGCGCGTCTACGCCGCAGAACGGGTTTCGGCTGTGATCGGAGGCGTGATGACTTGGAGAAGCGCGGTTTTCGTGGCGGCGAGCGCGCTAGCGCTGCTGGGGACGACGATGCCGGCGGCTGCCCAACCGGCGGCCGGGACCGTGCAAGGAATGCACTTCTTCGACCGCAACGTTGACGGTGCTTGGCAGCCCGGCGAACCTGACGGCGGCACCGCGGTCGGGCTGTACCACCTGGACGGCAGCTGGGTGGCGACGGTTGGGACGAATCCCGATGCCACGTACGAAATTCCCGACGTGCCGCCCGGCCAGTACCGGGTCGGCATCAACCCAATCGGCTACCAGATGACCACTCCCAGCGAGGTCGTCGTCGACGTGTACCCCGGAGGCACGGCCCGCGCCGACTTCGGCAAGCTCGGTAGCGACATCACCGGCGTCACCTGGCACGACGTGAACACCGACGGGCAACGCCAGGCGGACGAGCCGCTGCTGCCAAATATCCCCTTCTGGATCGGCAGGTGGGGCAGCGGTACCGACGGCACCGGGCACTACTCGATGCCGAACCAGGGAACCAGCACCTACGTCCTGCGCTTCGTCCCGCCCGAGGGCATGGGATTTTCGCCGCAGCACGTCGGCGCGCCGGAGACCGACTCCGACGCCGACCCGGTCGATGGGACGGCGACCGCCGTCGTCACGCTGACCGAAGACAGGATCAACCAGATCCCGAACCTCGACATCGGCCTGGTCACGAAGTAGGCCGACGACGGCGGTTGCCGTGCATGCTTGGCCGATCGCGTCCAATTAGGACTCCCGCGCGGGAAACCCCGAGCAAGCACCCGAATGGTTCCGGGCAGGTCCGCGTGAACCGATCCGCCTCGGCATCACATGAACCGATGCCAGCATGCTCATCTCGTCCGAGAAGGGCGTCGTGTTCATCGGCGCCGAAGGGCACGAAGACGCCGGAGGGAATCGGTGTCGGGTCGACCTTCGCCGAGTTCGAGGCCGCACACCCCGGCCTCGTCGACGGCAGCAACGGCAACCAGGCGGCTGCCGTACCCGGCAACTCCGACGCGGACAGGTTCGTAGCGACGAGCGGCTGCCCGCACAGCTGTTCGACCTGCTTGGAGAGGATTCTCGAAGCATTATGCGCACCACCACCGCTGCGTCCTGACCGGGCGCGGCGTCGGACAAGGTCTGTTCCCGCAGCGCGTGGGCCGGCGCTGTGGAGCGCATCGCCGTGCAACGGCAGCGTCGCACGGCGGTCGACACGGCTACCGGCTCCCCCCGGCAAGCGCTCGGCGCGGGAACGGACCACGGCCACCCGGCAGCCCCACCCGGCCAGCCGGGTCGGTGCCACCGCGGACGCCGGTCCAGGTGACGGCGCCACCGCGGATCCCTGGACTTCATCCCCCATTCTGTTCGGCGACCTGGCGACGGCGTTGGGCTACGGCCCGCAGCTGCTGAACATCACGGGCTTCATCGGCCTGCCGACCGCGATCATCGCGGTCGTGCTGTGCTGGCTGCCGGCGAACAACCACTACGCGAGGGCCCGCAAGCTGGCCGCCTGATCTGGAATCGGCAGCGTCGCACTGCGGGACGGCGCAGCGGAATTCCACAACGGCGGAGGCCCGACACCGAAGGGATTCGGTGCCGGGCCTCCGTCTTCTCGCGGACCCGGGAACGGGTGCTTCCTCAGGCCGACTTGAGTTGTTGGCGTTGGCGGCCGAGGCCGTCGATCTCCAGCTCAATCACGTCGTCGGCCGCGAGGTACGGGAACCGCCCGGACATCGCCACACCCTCCGGCGTCCCGGTATTGACCAGGTCGCCCGGCTCCAGCGTCAGGTACTGCGACAGGTGCCGGACGATCTCCGCGACGCCGGAGATCATGTCCGCGGTGTTGGAGTCCTGCCGCGCCTCGCCGTTGACGAAGGTGCGCAGCCGCAGCGCCTGCGGGTCGGCGATCTCGTCGGCCGGAACCAGCCACGGGCCGACCGGGTTGAACGTCTCGCAGCACTTGCCTTTGGACCACTGCCCGCCGGAGTGCTCCTTCTGGAACGCGCGCTCGGACACGTCGTTGGAAACCACGAATCCGGCGATGCAGCCCAGGGCCTGCTCGGCGCTTTCGAGGTAACGGGCCCGGCGGCCGATCACGACACCGAGCTCCACCTCCCAGTCGGTCCGCTCGGCGCCGCGCGGGATCAGCACCTCGTCGTACGGCCCGACGACCGTGTTCGGGTGCTTGAAGAACAGGATCGGCACCTCCGGCGGGGTCGAACCGGATTCGGCGGCGTGCGCGGCGTAGTTCTGGCCGATGCACAGCACCGCCATCGGCCGCGCGATCGGCGCGCCAACCCGCAGGCCGGTGCCGTCGCCGGCGTCGTCGACCGCGGGCAGCTCACCGGCGCCCAGCGCCGCGCGTGTCTGCCGGATGCCATCACCGGCGAGGAACTCGCCGTCGATGTCGTTGGTGATCGGGCTCAGATCGAAAACCCGGCCCTGGTCGTCTGCCACGTGCGGACGCTCAGCACCCACCGGACCCAACCTAAGAAACTTCATCTCGCTCCTTCTCGAACGTGCGTGGTCGGCTTGCCTAGCGGTGCGGGTAGCGGAACCTCGGACGCCAATGCGCCACGCTGGGTAGGTCCTGTCTGAGAACCCCGGCGGGGCGGGCACAGCCTGAGAGCCCGCGGCGGCGCAAGCTGCGCACGTGGCAGAAAGCGGCTGACGCCGCGTGCCTGATCGTCCCGTTTGCGCCGAACAACCCGCTCCTCCCGGCCCACAGACTTTCTTCGGCACTGCCGTCACGGCTGGTCGGCCGGGTGGGGTGCGGGTACACCCCGAGACCAGGTCGCAACGGCAACCCTGCGACCTTCCACGGAACCGGTCCGGAAGGCAATACCTCACGGCTGGGCCGGCCGGATGAGGATCTTGCTGGCCCGCACGGTCCCGGCGGCGAGGTCGCGGAACGCGTCGGGCCAGCCGACCCGGTGGTCGATCCGCGGGTCCAACCGACTCCCGGCCTCGGCGACCCAGGCCGCGGTGTCGGCGAATTCCGCGCGGTTGTAGCAGAAAGCGCCGATCAGTTCGCGTTCAGCGGTGTTGATCGCGAAGCGGGCAGCGGCACGCCGTGTTCGTTCATGCCGACCGGCACGATCCGGGCAGCACGCGCAGCCACCGCCAACGCCGACGTCAGGGTGGCCGAGCTACCGACGGCGTCGAGCACCAAGTCGGCTTGGCTCCGAGGAGCTTCTCGGTCTCGGTGGCAACCGCGCTCGGCGTGACCACCCGGGCACCGAGGGCGGCGGTCAGCGCCGCGCGCCCGGCATCGGGCTGGCTGACCACGATCAGCTCCGCCACCAGCCGCTGGGCGGCCAGCACGCAGGACTGCCCGATCGGCCCGCCGCCGAGCACCAGCACTGCATCGGCGGTGCTGCACCGGCCGCGCCGGGCCGCGTGGTAGCCGACCGCGAGCGGCTCCACGAGCGCACCGTGCTCCTCCTGAACCCAGGCTGGCAGCGACACGATGTTGCGGGTCGGGACGACCATGAGGTCGGCGAACGCCGAGCTGATCGTCGGGCCCACCCCGATCACCCGGCGGTCCGGGCAAGCCTGCGCCTTTCCTGCCGCGCAGGGCGGGCAGCGCTCGCAGCGGATAAAGGGGTTCACCGTGACGAGGTCGCCGACCGAAGCCCTGACCGCCGAGTCTCCGCCGCGCACCCGCGCGACGGTGCCGGGACCCGGCGAGAGGCTGCTGGAGATCGTCGCCACCGTATCCTGCGACTCCGATCTGCACGGCTACACCGGCGAGAACGGCTGGCGCCACCCGAGATCGGGGCGTTCCTCGACCGCGATCGACCCCGGACTGCGGAACACCAGTGCGCGCATCGGCTCCGATCTTTCACTTACATGAAGCAGGTTCGATCTCGCGCATTTGGATCAGGAGGCGCCCCGTCAAGCCCGGAGCGCGCGGGTCACCGCGCCGAGCCCTTCCGCGATGGCGCGCAACTGGTCGCGGTCGAGCACGTCGATAAGGTTCTCGCGGACCAGTTCCACGTGCCCGGGCGCGGTCGCGCGCAGCTTCTCCCGGCCCGCCCCGGTAAGCCCGGCGACAACGCCCCTGTCGTCGGTGTCGCAGGTCCGGCGGCGCACCAGCCCCGCCTTCTCCAGCTGGGTGACCTGGTAGGTGAGGCCGCTCTTCGAGGTCACCACCCGCTGGGCGAGTTCGGTCATGCGCATCTCGCCGTCTGGTTCGGCGGCGAGCCGGACCAGGATCTCGTACTGCGGGTGGGACAGCCCCGCCTGCTCGCGCAGCTGCTGCTCGATCCGCCGGGCGATCAGGTTGCTCGCCTCCACGAAGGCGTTCCAGGCGGCCATCTCCTCGGTGTCCAGCCAGCGCGGTTGCGTCATGCCACCACTCTAGCTTGTTCTAATTCGAACGACAGCGTAGCTTGTGCTTGTGGTTCGAATTCGAACTAGGAGGATCGCCATGACCGCACCGGCGGCAGACCGGATGCCCGCTGTCTACCTCAGCCACGGCGCGCCGCCGCTGGCCGACGACCCACAGTGGCCCGACCAGCTCGCGGCCTGGTCCCGCGACCTGCGAAAGCCGAAGGCAATCCTGATCATCTCGGCGCACTGGGAGGAGGCGCCGCTGGCGATCGGAGCCACCACCTCCGTGCCGCTGGTGTACGACTTCTGGGGTTTCCCCGAGCACTACTACTCGGTCCAGTACGCCGCGCCCGGCGCGCCGGAACTCGCCGCCCGGGTGCGCTCGCTGCTGCACAGCCCGGACACGCCGGTGCAGGACTTCCCGGAACGCGGCCTCGACCACGGCGCGTACGTGCCGTTGAAGGAGATGTACCCGGACGCCGACGTGCCGGTGCTGCAGATCTCCATGCCGACGCTGGAGCCGGAGCGGCTGATGCGCATAGGTCAGGCGCTGGAACCGCTGCGCGACGAAGGCGTGCTGATCGTCGGCAGCGGCTTCTTCACGCACAACCTCGCCGCACTACGCGCCGAGACCACGCCGAGCTGGTCGACGGAGTTCGACGACTGGGGCGCGCGGACCCTCGAAGCGCGCGACGTGGACGCGCTGCTCGACTTCCAGCACAAGGCCCCAGCGGGCCGCCTGGCACACCCCCGCACCGAGCACTTCGCACCGCTGTTCGTGGCGCTGGGCGCGGCGGGCAAGGACCTCGACCAGCAGAAGATCGCCATCGACGGCTTCTGGTGGGGCCTGGCCAAGCGTTCCATCCAGTTCGGTTCGTGAGTGCGAAAACCGGTTCTTCCCGGCTTTCGCGCTCACGAAGCTGATCAGCGGCGGAGCCGACGCTCGACGGAGGCGACCACATCGGACAGTGGGGCGCGGGTTTCATCGGTCCAGTTCGGCCCGCAGCGCGGCGTCGGCGCGGAGACCGACATCGCCGCCACGACCTCGCCCGAGTGGTCGCGGATCGGAATCGCGACGCAGCGGCAGCCGATGATGTATTCCTCGTCATCTACGGCGAAACCGCGTACCCGAGCCTGCTCGACCTCGGCGAGCAGCTCGGTCGGATCGGTCACCGTGTTCTCGGTGAAGCGCGCCAGCACCACGTCGCGGTAACGGCGCTCCAGTTCGTCGTCGGACAGGCCCGCCAGCAGCGCCTTGCCCAGCCCTACGGCGTGCGCGGGAAGCCGCATGCCGACCGCGGACACCAGCTTCATCGGCTGCGGCGACTCGGCGATGGCGATGTAGACGTTCTCGGTGCCGTCCAGCCGGGACAGCTGCACGGTCTCGCCGGTCTCCTGCGCGAGCCGCTCCATCAGCGGCAGCGCCAGGCCGACGATGTCGCGGTGCCCGGTGTAACCCTGTCCGACGGTCCAGGCCTTCAGCCCCAGCCCGTAGGTGCGGGTGGTCTGGTCGAACTCGGCGAAGCCGCGGTGCACCAGGGTGCCGAGCAGGCCGTGCACGCTGGACAGCGGCAGCCGGAGGGTTTCGGCGATGTCGCTGAGCCGGTGCCGGCCGCGGGAGAGCAGCTCGAGGATGACCAGCGCGCGGTCGGCGGATTTGACCACGTTCTGCCCGCTGCCCGCCTGCTCAGCGGTGGCCGGTTCCGCCTTCACGCCGAATTTCCTCCTGCCCCGTTTGCAGCCGCGCTCCCCCCGAACGACCTACTGAACAGTACAGCGGGCGAGCCTCGCCCGCGCAGCTCGTCCAGGAGACGCAGGCGGCGCTGCCAACAAGCCCGTCAGCACCCTTGCGGCCCGTAGAGGCTGTTTCCAGATTCGTCCCGCGTTGGCGGTGCGGGTAGCGGAATTCCAGCCGCCACCTGGAACCCGGGATCCCCGACTTGTGCACCGACCAATACGCGGGCATCGGGCCTGTCCTCCCCGGGTGACACCCGAGAACCCGCGGCGGTGCGAGCTGCGAGCGCGGGCCAAGCGGTTGCGCCGCTTCAAAAACGAAGAACAAGCCCGCGAGTACTGCCGGGGCGTACCCAATCTCACTCACGGGACCTTGACCTGCGAAAACTAACACCTAGTCGGCACGCTGCGATCGTCGCGAGCCAATCCGCTCGGACTCTACCCAGCCAGGGCGGTGGCTATTTCGGTGGCCAGGGCGATGTTGTTGCGGTACACCGCGATGTTGACCGCCAGGCTTCGGCCGCCCGTGGCGGTGCGGATCCGGTCGAGCAGGAACGGCGTGATGTCGTGGCCGCTGACGCCCTGGTCGCGGGCCTGCTCCCACGCCTCGGCCAGCGCCCGGTCGTGCAGCGTCGGGTCCAGCTGCTCGTCCGCAGGAACCGGATTGGCCACCAGCACCGCCGAACGCAGGCCCAGCTCGTCGCGGGCCGTCACCACCGCCGCGACGTCGGCCGGTGCGTCGGCGGAATGCTCGATCGCATGGCCGGAATCGGCGACGTAGAAACCCGGGAAGCACAGCGTCCGGTAGCCGAGCACCGGGATGTTCAGCGTCTCCAACCGCTCCAGCGTCGCGGCGACATCCAAAATGGATTTCGCCCCGGCGCTGACGACCACCAGGGGCGTCGCGGCCAGGGTCACCAGGTCGGCGGATTCGTCGAAGCTGGTCGCCGCACCGTGGTGCACCCCGCCGAGCCCGCCGGTGGCGAAGACCCGGATTCCCGCACGGTGCGCCAGAAACGACGTCGCCGCGACGGTGGTCCCGGCATTGCGCCCCTTGGCGGCGGCGATCGGCAGGTCCCGGACGCTCGCCTTCACCGCGGCGCCGTCGTCGGCCAGCCGGTCGAGCTGCGCGCCGGTCAGGCCGACCGTCGCGACCCCGTCGATGACGCCGATCGTCGCGGGCACCGCCCCGGCAGCCCGGACCTGCTGCTCGGCGGCCCGGGCGACCTCGCCGTTGTCCGGGCGCGGCAGCCCGTGGGTGATGATCGTCGACTCCAGGGCCACGACCGGGCGCCGCTGGGCGACGGCCTGCCGGACTTCCCCGGACACCACCGGCAACGACATTCGCACCTCCACCGCGGCGGCGCCGGACACAGCGTCGCGAAAAAATTCCTTCGGTCCGAACGCCCCGAAGGTGTGAGCATATAGGGATGAACCAGCCGGGTACGCCGTTTCGGCCAGTCGCACCCGCGATCGAACTGCCCGCGGTGGAGCGGCAGATCATCGAGTGGTGGCGCGCCCGCGAGGTGTTCGAGCGCAGCCTCGCCCAGTCGGCAGGCGGTCCGCGCTGGGTGTTCTACGAGGGCCCGCCGACGGCCAACGGGACCCCCGGCACGCACCACGTCGAGGCGCGGGCGTTCAAGGACGTCTTCCCGCGGTTCAAGACGATGAAGGGCTTCTCCGTCCCACGCCGCGCGGGCTGGGACTGCCACGGGCTGCCGGTGGAACTCGCCGTGGAAAAAGAACTCGGCATCAACGGCAAGCCGGACATCGAGCGCATCGGCGTCGCCGAGTTCAACGCCCGCTGCCGGGAGTCGGTGCAGCGCTATGTCGGCGAGTTCGAGGCCGTGACGAGGCGGATGGGTTACTGGATCGACCTGTCCGAGGCGTACTGGACGATGTCGCCGGGCTACGTGGACAGCGTGTGGTGGGCGCTGAAGCAGATCGTCACCGCCGGCCTGCTGGTCGAGGACTACCGGGTGGCCCCGTACTGCCCGCGGGACGAGACGACGCTGTCCGACCACGAGGTCGCGCAGGGCTACGAGAACGTGCACGACCCGTCGGCGTACGTGCGGTTCCCTGTCGACGGTCCGGTCGCCGGGCACCACAACGTCGAACTGCTGATCTGGACGACCACACCGTGGACGCTGGTGTCCAACACCGCGGTCGCGGTCCACCCGGCGGTCGACTACCAGGTGGTGCGCACCGTGCGCGGCACCTTCGTGGTGGCCGAACCGCTGGTCGAGGCGGTGCTGGGCGAGGACGGCGAGGTGCTCGCGACGCTGCCCGGCACCGAGCTGGCCGGGTTGCGGTACCGGCGGCCGTTCGATCTGATCGACATCCCGGACGCGCACCGCGTCGTGCTCGCCGAGTACGTGTCCACAGAGGACGGCACCGGTCTGGTCCACCAGGCACCAGCCTTCGGCGCCGACGACCTCGCCGTCTGCCGCGAGAACGACCTGCCGGTGATAAACCCGATCGGCGACAACGGCCGGTTCTCCGATGACGTCCCGCTGGTCGGCGGCATGTTCTTCAAGGACGCCGACGCGGTCCTGATCGAAGATCTCCAGCATCGCGATTTGCTGTTGCGCTACAGCACTTTCGAGCACCCCTACCCGCACTGCTGGCGCTGCCACACGCCGCTGATGTACTACGCGCAGCTGTCCTGGTACATCCGGACCACGGCTATTCGGGAAGCGCTGCAACGCGAGAACGAGCGCACGAACTGGTTCCCGGAGAACGTCAAGCACGGCCGCTACGGCAACTGGCTGGACAACAACGTCGACTGGGCGCTGTCGCGCAGCCGCTACTGGGGCACGCCGCTGCCGCTGTGGCGGTGCGCGGAGGGACACGTCACCGCGGTCGGTTCCCGCGCCGAGCTCGGCGAGCTGACCGGCCAGGACTTCACCGACTTGGACCCGCACCGGCCCTACCTCGACGAGATCACGTTCCCCTGCCCGACCTGCCGGCGTTCCGCCGCGCGGGTGCCCGAGGTCATCGACGCGTGGTTCGACTCGGGCTCGATGCCCTTCGCCCAGCTCGGCTACCCGCACGCCCCCGGCAGCACCGCGGAGCTGGCGAAGAGCTACCCGGCGCAGTACATCTGCGAGGCGATCGACCAGACCCGCGGCTGGTTCTACACGTTGATGGCGGTCGGGACGCTGCTGTTCGACCGCTCGGCGTACGAGAACGTGGTGTGCTTGGGGCACATCATGGCCGAGGACGGCCGGAAGATGAGCAAGCACCTCGGCAACGTGCTGGAGCCGCTGCCGCTGATGGAGGCCCACGGCGCCGATGCCCTGCGGTGGTTCATGCTCTGCACCGGTTCGCCCTGGTCGGCACGGCGGGTGGGGCACGGGCCGCTGCAGGAGATCGTCCGCAAGGTGCTCATGACGTACTGGAACACCGCGTCGTTCTTCACCCGTTACGCCTCGCTCGTCGACTGGATCCCGGTGGATGCCGATCCTCCCGCCAAGCGCCCGATCCTCGACCGCTGGGTGCTCGCCAAGGTCAACCGGCTCGCCGAGCAGGTCGACGTGCGGTTGGAGGCCTACGACACCGCGGGCGCCGGTAGGGCACTGGCGGAGTTCGTCGACGACCTGTCGAACTGGTACGTCCGCCGCTCGCGGCAGCGGTTCTGGGACGGCGACCTCAACGCCCTGAGCACGCTGTACGACTGCCTGGACGTGCTCACGAGGCTGCTCGCGCCGTTCGTGCCCTTCATCACCGAGCAGGTGTGGCAGGACGTCGTCCGCCCCGGGGCACCCGAAGCGCCGGAGTCGGTGCACCTGGCGGCCTGGCCGCTCCCGGACCTCGCGCTGGTCGACAGCGCTTTGCTGTCCCAAGTGGACACCGAGCGCCAGCTCGCCGAAGCCGGCCGCGCGGCGCGCAAGAGCAGCGGCATCAAGGTGCGCCAGCCGCTGGGCCGCGCGCTGGTCAGCGCCGCGTTGCCGCCGGAACTGCTCGCCGACCTCGCCGAGGAGCTGAACGTGCGGCGCATCGAGCCGCTCGACGCAGCGGGCGAAGTGCTGGATGTGTCGGTGAAGCCGAACTTCCGGGCCTTGGGAAAACGATTCGGCAACCGCACCCAGCAGGCCGCAGCGGCGGTCAACGCCGCGGATCCGCCCGCGCTGGCCCGGGAACTGCGCTCGACGGGGCGCGCCGCGATCGAAGTCGACGGCAAGACCGAGCCGCTCACCAGCGATGACGTGATCATCAGCGAGGTTCCGCGCACCGGTTGGGTGGTGGAGTCGCAGCGCGGGATGATCATCGCGCTGGACACCTCGATCAGCCCGGAACTAAAGCGCGCGGGGCTGGCCCGCGAAGCGATCCGCTTCTTGCAGGACTGCCGCAAGCAGGACGGGCTCGACATCGCGGACCGGATCGCGCTGCGGTGGCGGGCGACCGGCGGACTGCGCGAGGCGCTGCTGGCGCACGCCGAAGAGATCGCCGCCGCCGTCCTGGCCGTCGATGTTGCCGAGACCGGCAGTGCCCCAGAGGATTTCGTCGAGCACGCCGAACCAGAGCTGGCTCTGGTGGCCTGGTTGCGCAAAGCGCAGTGAAGGCTGTCAGCGGCGAACGGCCCACAGCCTTCAGCCGGTGCAAGTGGGTCAGGAACCGATCTGCGCCTGGATGTCCTCGTAGTACGCGCCGACGCGGGCGTACACACCGGGCTTGCCGGGGCGGGCGCAGCCTTCACCCCACGAGGTGACGCCGATCAGCTTGTTCTCCACGACCATCGGGCCGCCCGAGTCGCCCTGGCAGGTGTCCACGCCGCCTTCCGGCACCCCGGCGCACACCATGGCGTTAGGGTCGTATTCGCCGTACGCGCCCTTGCAGGTGTCGTCGGAGGTCACCGGCACGGTAGCCTTCTGCAGGTTGCCGGCCTGCTGGCCGCCCTCGGAGGTGTTGCCCCAGCCGAGGATGGTCGCCTGGCTGGCCGGCGCGTAGCCCAGGTCATCAGCCTTGGCCAGCTCGATCGGGGCCTGCTGCACCGGCGCTTCGAGGGTGAGTACCGAGACGTCGAAGCCCTGCGAGGCGTCCTGGTATTCGGGGTGCACCCAGACGTCGGTCACCTTCGAAACGGTGCCCTCTTCCGAGCTGATCACGGTGCGACCGCTGACCACGTTGATGTCAGCCGGCTGCGAGCCGACGGTGCAGTGCGCGGCGGTGAGCACTTTGTTCTGGGCCACCAACGAGCCACCGCAGAACTGCTGACCGCTCGGGGTCATCAATGCGACGGTGAACGGGTGGTCGGCGATGTTGGCGTCTTCGCCGCCGACGATGTACGGGATGACCTCCGACGGCTGCGCTTGCGCGACGGAGGCCGTGGTCAGCGCGGCGACGGCGATCGCGGTGACCCCGGCGAGCCGGGCCAGGCGACGTGGGGCATCGACCATCGTTGCTTCTCCTTGTCCCAAGGTCGCTGCGCATCAGGCCGGCGGCCTGCCTTCCCCCGAGTCCGTTACGCACAGCGAAGAGCTCGATCGAACGATATCGGCGCACGGACCTGCCGGGATAGCCTCCGATTTTGCCGTTTAACCAGTCCGCACAACCACTTTCCACAATTCGAAGTTCCGCGACGACCGCTTCTCGTTGCCCACGAGCAAATCCCGCACTGACAAGGCACACCCCGAAGTCCGATCGTCGCGCACGGCCCAGAGTTCGAAAACCGGCGAATACCCAGCGCACCCGACTCGGACCAAGCAATGCAGCCGCTTACCCTTTTGCCGCAAGAGAAAAAAGCCACCGCGACACGCGACAACCGCACGTAGTAGAAAGCCCCCGCAAGCACCGAAGACGCTTACGCTAAGCCCACCCTCGCCGCTTGCACCGCAGGTTCTCAGACCGTGCCCGCCGCGCCTGGGCTCTTGGCGAGGCCAGTTCCCCGGCGTGGCACATCGGACATGCATGAGCCGGGGATCCCGGACTCGAGAAGGTGCCTGAGGTTCCGCCACCTGCACCGCCTAGGGACGAGGCGGAATCACCGAGAACTTGTAGATGTCCCCGGTGCACCCCGATCTGCACCGGGGACACCTCAACCTCGGCCGGACCCCTCCGACCGTTGTTCGCCATCGATCCCCGAACCGATGGCTAGCACACTCCAAGGCCCCGACCGCCTTGATCGGAACGTGCTACGTCATGGTTTACACAATCTTCGGCGGAATATTCCAGAGCCAATCGGCGCAGCCCGCTCGGTTGAACGTTGAACCTCTCGGCCTAACCGCTGCCGGGACCAGGCGGACTACCTCGGCACCAGGCCCGCGTCGTAGGCGAGCAGCCCGGCCTGGAGCCGGTTCGCGCAGGACAGCTTCACCAGGATCCGCGACACGTAACTCTTCACCGTCGCCTCCGACAGGTAGAGGCGTTCGGCGATCTGCGCGTTGGACAGCCCCTGCCCCAGGCAGGTGAGCACCTCGATCTCGCGATCGGTGAGATCCCGCACCAGTTCCACCGCCCGCTGACGGGTGTTCTGCTCGTCGGCGGACGCCGCGAGCAGCCGCTTCTTCGCCTCCTGGGAGAGCACCGTGTGCCCGTCGGCGGCGACCCGCACCAGCCCGATCAGGTCCTCCGGTGGCGTCGACTTGACCAGGAATCCGGCAGCCCCGGCCCGCAGCGCGCGCAGCACGTACTTGTCGGCGTCGAAGGTCGTCAGCACGACCACGGCCGGCGGGTCCGGCAGCTTGCAGATGCGTTCGATACCGGTCAGCCCGTCCACGCCAGGCATCCGCAGGTCCATCAGCACCACGTTCGGCCGGTGCCGCACCACGCATTCGACGGCCGCCGCGCCGTCCTGCGCGTCGTCGACCACCTCGATGTCGTCCGCGGAGCCGAGGATGGTGCGCAGGTGCGCGCAGACCATCGGCTCGTCGTCCACTACGACGACCCGGATCGGATCACTCAACGCCGACCGCCTCCCCAGTGGGCACGTACGCGGGAAGCACCACGTCCAGCTCGAAGCCGCCGTCGTCACCGCGCCCGGCGTGGAACGTACCGCCGACCAGTTCCACCCGCTGGTGCAGCCCCAGCAGTCCGGACCCCGATCCGCTGCCCGCCAGATCCGCGGCGACGCAGCCCGGCGGCGCGGTGTTGCGGATGACCAACCGCAACCGGTCGTCGCTGTAGATCACGTGCACGCTCACCCTGGCCCCGAACGCGTGCTTGTGGACGTTCGTCAGCGCCTCCTGCACGACGCGGTAGGCGGTCCGCCCGACCGCCGCCGAGACCATCGCCGGATCACCGTCCACAGTGAACTCCACTGGCACGCCGACGGCCTCGGACTGACCGATCAGCTCCGTCAGGTCGGGCACCTCGGTCGGCGGGGTCACGTCCGGCAGGCCGTCCTCGTCCGCCGCGCCACGCCGCAGCACGCCGACGAGGTCCCGCAACTCCTCCAACGCCGCGCAGCCGCTGGTGCGCAGCTCCTCCGCCGCCCGCCTGGTCTCCGGGTCGTTCGCCGCGATCCCCAGCGCCCCCGCCTGCAGCACCATGAGGCTGACCCGGTGCGTGACGACGTCGTGCATCTCGGTCGCCAGCCGGGTCCGCTCGTCTGCCCGGGCCTGCTCGGTGAGCAGTTCCTGTTCGTACTCGGCCCGCTCGACGCGTTCCCGCAACGCCTGAACCAGGCGGCGCCGCGCGCCGCTGTAGAGCCCCAGGACGGCCGGGAGGATCGTCCAGACGACCCCTACGACGATGACGTCGCCGTTCAACTGCTCCCAGGGCCGGACCGCGAGCACGGTGGTGATGGCCACCATGCCCCAGGCGCAGAACTGCCTGAAGGGCCCCCGCGCGTAGGCCGCGACGGCGTAGATGACCCACGGCGTGAGGCCCGGGATCCACGGATCGCTGTTCTGGTTGATCGCGAGCAGCGGCCCCGGCCCGAGCTCGATCAGCAGCACCTGCGCGATCGACAGCGCCGTGTTGAATGCCATGATCGACACCGGGAAGCGCCGCCTGACCAGCAACGCCAGCACCAACCCTGTCATCAGCAAGTCGTTGAGCCAAAGCCCGCCAACCCAGTCGTACGCCTCGAGCGGAGTGTCCGAGGGGAAGAGGGCTTCGAGGACGCGGCCGAGCAGGTGCAATCCGATCACGAGGCCGACGTCGAACGCGGCCTCCCGCTTGGAGTTCCACAGCAGCCGCCACAACGGGCGCTTCACTTGGACCACCGTAGTCAACCGCGTGTAGGGAATCGGCGAACAACCCACTTGCGGCCACGGGGCCTATACGAAAGTTGCGCCTGCCGCCGGGCGGAACAACTTTCGGCCCGTGGCACCGGTACCAAGCGCGGTGTCGCCGAGATGATCAACCCGGTTTCAATGGATGCACACTCCAAACCGAGACCTGGGGGAACGATGCGCGCCGAGCTGCTAAGCCCGCAGCCAGCACCGCCTGCCGAACCCGCACTGCCGCCGCTCGCGAAGTGGCCGGTGTTCACCATCGCCGGCCTCGTCGCGGCCGCCCAGCTGGCGTTCAGCCCGTTCGGCGGCTTCTGGATCGACGAGGCGTACATGCTTGCGGCCGGGAAGCACCACCTGGACTGGGGCTACGTCGACCAGCCGCCGCTGGCACCGCTGATCGCCGCGTCGATGGACTGGATCGCACCGGGGTCGATGCTCGTGCTCCGGCTACCCGCAGTGCTCGCGACCGCCGCGTTGGTCATGCTGACTGCGTTGCTCGCCCGCGAATTCGGCGGCGACCGGCGGGCCCAGTCGCTGGCCGCCGGGGCCGGCGCCACCGGCCTTTGGACCGCGCTGGTCGGGCACTGGATCACGCCCTACACGTTCGAGCCGCTGCTGTGGCTACTACTCACGTGGACGCTGGTGCGCTGGATTCGGCTGCGCGATCGGGGCCAAACCGATGATCGACTCCTGCTGCTGTTCGGAGTGCTGCTCGGCATCAACATGCAGTTGAAGTTCCAGGTAGCGATCCTGTGCGTAGCGCTGCTGAGCAGCGTTGTCCTGGTCGGCCCGCGGGAGGTCCTGCGCCGGCCGAAGTTCTGGGGCGGCGTCGGCATCGCGGCGTTGATCGCCGTACCGACGGTGCTCTGGCAGGCGCTGCACGGTTGGCCGCAGCTGCAGATGGGCGCGGTCGTCGCGCAAGAGTCGCCGATGCTATCCGGGGGCCGCAGCGGAACCGCCGTGACCATGGTGCTCTACGCCGGAGTCGCAGGTGCAGCGCTGTTCCTCTTCGGGCTGTGGCGGCTCGTGCGCAACCCCGAGCTGCGCTCGTACCGGTTTCTCGCCATCACGACCTTGCTGCTGTATGCCTTCTTCGTCGCGACCGCCGCGCGGCCGTACTACCTGATCGGCCTCTACGGCGTGTCGATCGCCGCCGGGGCTGTGGGGTTCCAGCGGCGCCGGGAGTCGCGGCGAACCCGGTTCGGCTGGACGGCTTGGCCGGTGTACGCGCTTTCGGCGGCGGCAGCCGGATACATGCTGTCGGTGTCCGCGATGATGACGTCGATGTTCGGGGTGCCGACGGCCGATTCGCTGGCCCGCGACGCCTCAGCCGCCTACGCTGCGCTGCCACCGCAACAGCGGTCGCACACCGCGGTCATGGGCGAGGGCTACGTCATCGCCTCGATGCTCGAAGTCGGTGGGGCGCAACACGAGTTGCCGGAGGTCTTCAGCCCGCACCGCGGTTACGGCTACTTCCCGCCGCCGACCGAGCGGATCGAGTCCGTGCTCGTCGTCGGCGACTCGACGGCGCTGCGGCAGCAGTTCGCCGAGGTCCGGCAGGTGGGCAACGGCGAGGTCCCGATCTGGTTCTGCACCGGAAAACGCGGAACCTGGGCGGAGATATGGCCACAGCTCAAGTCCCTTTGAGCCGCGCCTGCAGATTCGCGGGGGCGGTTGCATCAGGTGCGCGAGTCGCCCAAGCCGGCCCCGGGATCGGGACGCGCGCTGCGACAATGGCTTGGGCAATGCGAAACAGGAAGGGGCCGACAGTGGCCACCCCGACGAATCCGAACTTCCCCGGGCTGCGGCTGCGTCCACCGCGCAACCGGGTTGAGCGCCGTGCCATCGGCTGGTGGACGGTGCAAGCCCTGGTCCTCGTCGTCCCGCTGCTGGGCGCGCTGGCGGTCACAGCGGTGTTCATCCCACCCGCGCGGTTATGGCTCGTGCTCGCGCTGGTCGTGGTCGCCGCGCTGGGGGTGCCCTACACGCTGCTGATGCCGCAGTGGCGGTACCGCGTGCACCGCTGGGAAACCACCGAGGACGCCGTCTACACCGCAGCGGGCTGGCTGCGCCAGGAATGGCGCATCGCGCCGATGTCGCGGATCCAGACGGTGGACACCGTGCGGGGCCCGCTCCAGCAGCTGTTCAACCTGTCCAGCGTCACGGTCACCACCGCGTCCGCCGCCGGCCCGCTGACGATCGACGGCCTGGACCGGGAGGTCGCGGCGGCGCTCGTCGAGCAGTTGACGGCCACCACGCAGTCGACCCCGGGAGATGCCACATGAGCAGCGTCATCGACGGACAGTGGCGGCGCCTGGACCCGAAGACCATCGCGGCGGCCGCAACCCTGGTGCTGGCGCCGCTGGTGCCGACCGCGGCGGTCATGCTCCTCTCCGACGCCAAACCCGCGACCTTGCTGATCACCGCGCTGATCTGGGTCGGCATCGCGGTGCTGATCGCCGGGTACACCGCCGCCGAGTGGTGGGTCACCTGGTACCGGATCACCGAGGTCCGCTTCGAGCTGCGCCACGGCGTGCTGACCCGCAACCACCGCTGGATCCCGCGCGAGCGGATCCGCAGCGTGGACCTCACGGCGGATCCGGGCCACCGGCTGTTCCGGGTCACCACCGTCAAGATCGGCACCGGCGGGCAGGCGAGCGAGGGCAACGATCTCAAGCTCGACGCGATCTCCCACCACCACGCCGAATCCCTGCGCCAGGAACTGCTGTTCGGCAGATCGTCCACTTCGGACATCGCGCCGCACGGCGATCCGGTCGCCGTGCGATACGTCACGGCGGGCACCGCTGCGGCGAGCGCCGAGCCGGGCGAGGCCGTGCTCGCCCGCCTGCACCCCTCGTGGTTCCGCTACTCCGCGCTGACCTTTTCGTTCGTGCTGATCGTCTGGGGTGCGATCGGCTCGGCCGTGGGATCGTTCAGCGAACTGCTGAAGGCCTTCGGTTTCTTCGACTCCATCGCGCACGCCGTGCTGGTGTCGTCGCTGTGGCTGGTCATCGCGGCCGGGCTGGTCATCGTCTTGGTGGTGGGCGTGCTCGGCGCCATCGCGTTGTCCGTGGAGATGTGGTGGGGTTTCCGGCTGACCCGGGAGCGGGGCGACACGCTGCGGGTGAAGCGCGGCCTGCTCACCACCCGGTCGGTCTCGCTGGAGGAACGCCGCCTACGCGGCGTCGAGCTCGCGGAACCGCTGTTGCTGCGGTGGGCCCGCGGGGCGCGGCTGCACGCCGTGGCCACCGGGCTGAACCAGAAGCAGGAAGAGCACCAGCCGGACAACAAGACGCTGCTACCGCCGGCTCCCTGCGCTGAAGCTCAACGGGTGGCTGCCGAGGTCCTGCGAGAGGGAAGGCCGCCCACCGAAGGCGAATTGCGAAGGCATCCGCGGGCCGCGCTGCGGCGGCGCATCGCCTGGGCTCTCGTGGCGGCGATGCCGTTCATCGCGGCGGCAGTGGTGGCCGCGATGACCGGATGGGTGCCGGCAGCCGTGCCCGCGGCAGTGGGGGTGGTCGCGGTCGCGGCGGCGCTCGGTTTCGCGGTGGACGCCTACCGGAACCTCGGCCACCGGGTCGACGATCGCTACCTGATCGCGCGGTCCGGCACCGGAATCCGCCGCACGGTCGCCCTGCAGCGCGACGGGATCATCGGCTGGCGCATCACCCGGACCGTTTTCCAACGGCGCTCGAACCTGATGAGCATCGGGGCGACGACGGCCGCCGGGAACAGCATCTACGAGGTGCACGACGTCAGCACCGGAGCGGGCCTGGCGATGGCGGAGGAGGCAGTGCCGGGACTGCTGGCGCCGTTCCTCCAGCGGGGCTGACCCGTCAGCGGTTCCGGCTTTTGGTGGCTCCGCTCCGGCAGTGAGCGGAGCCACTGCCGGTCAGGAGTCGAAGCTACCGTGCTTCAGGTCGCGGACGAACTCGTACCAGCGTTGCACTGCAACGGTTATCTGGCCGGCGGCTCGGTTCTTGGTGTCGCGAACCCCGACGCAGTCAGCCCCGAAGCCGACCTCGACGCACTGGCCCTGGCCCTGGGTCCGGGTGCTGGTGCGCCAGTCGGTGATTTTTGCCATCTACAGTTCTCCTATGCGTTGTTGGATGAGTTGAACGGAACCTTCCGGATCTACCGCATGCGCCCGCAAATGGTCCATCATGATGACGTAGTTCGACAGCTCGATCTCCCTTTCAAGGTAAAGCCCGCCCACATGGGTTTCCAGATAAACCACATCGGGATCGATGTGATTCGAGTAGCGGAGTATGACGAACGGTCCGGCCTGAGCCGGATGGGCGCCCGCGTCCAGCGGCATCACCTGCACCGTCACGTGCGGCATTTCTACCAGCTTGAGCACGTGCTCCAGCTGCCGGCGCAGCACCCCGTCGCCCCCAACGCAGCGCCGCAAGGCCGATTCCCCCACGACCGCCCACAACTCCAGCGGGTTCGGGCCGACGACCCGCTGCTGGCGCTGAATCCGCAGATCGACCCTCCGGGTAATTTCGGAATCGTCCGCTCGAATGAGCGTCGCCTTGGTCAACGCATACGCATATTCGCGTGTTTGCAACAATCCCGGAATGGCCTCGGACTCGTACGTATGAATTGAAGACGCTTCGGCTTCCAACCCGACGTAGGTCTCGTACCACTCCGGCAGGACGTCGCTGTAGGAATGCCACCAGCCCCGCTTCCTGGCGTCCCGCACCAGGTTGATCAGCTGGTCCCGCTCGGCACCGTCCACCCCGTAAAAATCCAGCAAAGCGGAGACGTCGCCGACCGATGGGGACCGCTTCGCGGTTTCGAATCGTCCGATTTTCGCTTGCGTGCAGCCGAGGTGGGTGGCGGCCTGCTGCTGGGTGACCTCGGCCTGCGCCCGCAGGCGGCGCAACTCGGCGGCAAGGCGACGACGACGCACCGTGGGACTGACTGTCATGATCTCCATCCTCCACGGCTCTCCACGTTGCGTCACCACCCCATCACCCGTACAGAAATCGACCACCCAACTATTCCGGTGAATACGGCGAATGGCTGAACGCACACCGCAGAACGCGGTAACCGGCTGAACGGGTTGCCGCGAGCTCGTTGCGCGCCGCAGTGGACGGTGCTCGCGTTGTGTTGGCGGGCAGGCGAAACCTCGCGCGACGACGGCGTTTCACGGGCATTGGCCAGTCGGCGCACCCCGTCGAGGCGCCGTCCGGCCGCGAACGTCGGCTTACGGCCGCGGGACGTTGCGCAGGTTGCTGCGCGCGAGCTGCACCATCTTGCCCACGCCGCCGGAGAGCACCGTGCGGCTGACCGCGAGCGCGAAGCCCTTAACCTGGTCACCTGTGATCCGCGGCGGGATCGACAGCGCATTGGGGTCGGTCACCACGTCCACGAGTGCCGGTCCCGGGCTGTCCAACGCGTCGGCCAGGGCATCGCGCACCTCGCCGGGCTTGTCCACCCGCACCGAGTGCATCCCGGCGGCGGCCGCGAGCGCGGCGAAGTCGACGTGGTCGTGGTCGGTGCCGAAGTCGGGCAGCCCGTCGACCAGCATCTCCAGCTTCACCATGCCCAGCGACGAGTTGTTGAACACCACGACCTTCACCGGCAGCCGATGGGTGCGCAGCGTCAGCAGGTCACCGAGCAGCATCGACAGCCCGCCGTCCCCGGACATCGAGATCACCTGGCGCCCCGGCTCGGCGATCTGCGCCCCGATGGCCTGCGGCATCGCGTTGGCCATCGAACCGTGCACGAAGGAGCCGAGCACCCGCCGCCGCCCGTTCGGCGTGATGTAGCGGGCCGCCCACACGTTGCACATCCCGGTGTCCACTGTGAACACCGCGTCGTCCGCGGCGATGTCGTCGAGCACGTCCGCGACGTACTCCGGGTGGATCGGCACCTGCGTCTCGACGTTGCGCGTGTAGGCGTCCACGACGCGCTCCAACGCTCCGGCGTGCTCGCGCAGCATCCGGTCCAGGAAGGACCGGTCCGACTTCTGCGGAACGCGCGGCAGGACGGCACGGATGGTCTCCCGGACATCACCGTGCACGGCCAGGTCCAGCACCGTGCGCCGCCCGAGATGGGCGGGCTCGATGTCGACCTGCACGGTGTTGGCCTGCGGCAGGAAGTTGTCGTAGGGGAAGTCGGTGCCCAGCAGCACGACCAGGTCCGCGCGGTGCATCGCGTCGTAGCAGGCGCCGTAGCCGAGCAGGCCGCTCATCCCGACGTCGAAGGGGTTGTCGTACTGGATCCACTCCTTTCCGCGCAGCGCGTGCCCGACCGGAGCGTTCAACCGCCCGGCGAGTTCCATGACTTCCCGGTGCGCCCCGCGGGTTCCCGCGCCGCAGAAAAACATCGGCCGCTGCGCCCCGTTCAGCTTGTTGGCGAACGCGGCCACCTGGTCCTGGGAGGGCACCACCACCGGTGGTTCGCACTCGACGATCCCGTGGCCGGTGGGACGGACCGCGGACTTCTGCGCGACGTCACCGGGCAGCACCAGCACGGAAACGCCGCGCCGACCGGCGGCGGTCTGGATCGCGGTGCGCAGCAGGCGCGGCATCTGCTCGGGCTGCGACAGCAGCTCGCAAAAGTGACTGCATTCGTTGAACAGCTCCTCGGGGTGGGTTTCCTGGAAAAACCCGGTCCCGATCTGCTCGGACGGGATGTGCGAAGCGAGCGCCAGCACTCCAGCCCCGCTGCGGTGCGCGTCGAACAAGCCGTTGATCAGGTGCAGGTTGCCCGGTCCGCAACTGCCCGCGCACACCCCGAGCCGCCCGGTGATCTGCGCTTCCGCTCCGGCGGCGAACGCCGCGGCCTCCTCGTGGCGCACGTGGACCCACTCGATGCCCTCGCTGCGGCGGACCGCATCGACGACCGGGTTGAGGCTGTCCCCGACGATGCCGTAGATCCGCCGGACCCCGGCTTGCACGAGCACTTCGATGAACTGGTCGGCGACGGTGGGCATGGTGATCCTCCGGCGGTCGGTGGGGGCACGGCCACTCCTCGTCTACGCGGGGTGGTCACGGCCCGCAACTCGAACCCAAGATCACCCTTTCGGGGGACTCTGGTAACGAACCGGGTGAAAAAGTCGATCATGTCCATGTCAGCTTCGAATCGCCGGAATTCTAGCCACCTGAAGGGAATCGCGGTGTCCATCCGCCTATACACCACCTGCGCGCTGGCAGTGACCGCCTCGGCGGTCGCCGGACTGCTCGTCGGCGGATTCATCGCGACTGCGGATCAAGCTCCCGTCCAACCGCGGATCACCCAAGTCTCCCAGCTGATCCCCGCCAGCGGCGAGCTCCAGTCGGAGTGATCGTCGCTCACCCCCAACGAACGGGTCGGGAGCATCGGCTAGCGTCGGGAGAATGAGCGAAACGAACCGACTCTCGGCAGGCGATAAGGCACCCGAGTTCTCCCTGCAGGACGCCGACGGCAACACGGTGTCGCTGAGCGACTACCGTGGCCGGTCCGTGGTGGTCTACTTCTACCCGGCGGCGAGCACGCCCGGCTGCACCAAGCAGGCCTGCGACTTCCGCGACAGCCTGGCGGTGCTGGGCGACGCGGGCTTCGACGTCCTCGGCATCTCCCCGGACAAGCCGGCCAAGCTGGCGAGCTTCCGCGACGCTGAGGGCCTGACGTTCCCGCTGCTGGCCGACGAGGACAAGTCCGCCATGACGGCGTGGGGCGCGTTCGGCGAGAAGCAGAACTACGGCAAGACCGTGCAGGGCGTGATCCGGTCCACCTTCGTGGTGGACCCGGAAGGAAAGATCGCCAAGGCGCTGTACAACGTCAAGGCCACCGGCCACGTGGACCGGCTCCGCAAGGACCTCGGAGTCTGACCGAACGGGCACCGACCCGGCCGGTGCCCTTCCAAAACCGGACTTCCGCTGCGCTAGTCGAGCGCCATGTAGATCGCCACCCCGGCGGCGATCACGACGACCAGGTAGCGCAGCAGATTCGACGGCAGCTTCTGGGCGAGCTTGCCGCCGACGAAACCACCCAGCACCGTGGTCGGCACCAGCATCAGGACGGCAATCCAGTCGACCGGCGCGATCAGCGCGTAGACGACCAGCGTGACGGCGCTGCCGATCATGCCCAGCCAGCTCTTCAGCGCGTTCAACCGGCGCATGCTGTCGGTGGCGGCGAGCACCAGGATCGCGATCAGGATGACGCTGCGCGCGCCGCCGAAGTAGCCGCCGTAGATCGAGGCGAGGAAGATCCCGACGGTCAGCAGCACGGTACGGTCCGGGGCGTCCTCGCCCGGCGTGCCCAGCCATTTGCGGATGGTGTTCTGGAACGCCATCAGCACGGCGGACAACCCCACCAGCACGGGCACGACGGCGTCGAAGACCTTGCCCGGCAGGACCATCAGCAGCACGCAGCCCAGCGCCGATCCGACAGCCGCGGCCACCGTGGTCAACCACACCCGCCGCGGCGCTGCGGTGAGGTCCTTGCGCTGGCTGATCGCGGCCCCGACGAATCCGGGACCCTGCGCCACCGAGTTGGTCACGTTGGCTACCAGCGGCGACATCCCGGTCGCCAGCAGCGCGGGGAAGACCAGCAGCGAGCCGCCCCCGGCCACGGCGTTGATCGCACCGGACAGGAAGCCGACGACGACTAGCAGCGCCAGTTCGAGCCAATCTGTGAACACGAACTCTGAAGCTAGCTTCTGAAACTACTCAAGTTCACTCCGGGGCGAGCGGCATCACACCGCGCTAGTGCGGCGATGAGATCCGAAAGGACGATTGCCCTCGTTCAGTAACGTCGTTATCTTTCTATAACGCCGTTATCAAACCTCGCAGGAGGGTGTTCGCCATGAGCAACCCGTTCACGCAGGGCAATTACGCGCCGGTCCGGCAGGAGCACACCTGCACGGATCTCGTCGTCGTCGGCGAGATCCCCGACCACCTAGACGGCCGGTACCTGCGCAACGGCCCCAACCCGATCTCCGAGATCGACCCGGACACCTACAACTGGTTCATGGGCGACGGGATGGTGCACGGCATCCGCCTTCGCAACGGGAAGGCCGAGTGGTACCGGAACCGCTGGGTGCGCTCCCCCGGCGCCGCGACGGCGCTCGGCGAGCCGCCGCGCCCGCGAAACCCCCGTGCCGGCCTCGACGCCCTCGGCGCGAACACCAACGTCATCGGCCACGCCGGCCGCACCCTCGCCCTGGTCGAGGGCGGCGCGACGAACTACGAGCTGACCGACGAGCTGGACACGGTCGGCCCATGCGACTTCAACGGCACGCTCCCCGGCGGCTACACCGCACATCCCAAGCGCGATCCCGAAACCGGCGAACTGCACGCGGTGTCCTACTTCTTCGGCCGCGGCAACACGGTGCAGTACTCGGTGATCGGGGTGGACGGGCGCGCCCGGCGCACCGTCGACGTGACCGTGACTGGCAGCCCGATGATGCACGACTTCTCGCTGACCGAGAACCACGTGGTGTTCTACGACCTGCCGGTGACCTTCGACGCGCGCCAAGCGGTCCAGGGCACCGTTGCGGCGTGGCTGCGCCGCCCAGCCCAGCTGGTGATGTCCGCGCTGATCGGCCGCATCCGGGTTCCAGACCCGATCACCGCGCGGATGAACGGCCTGATCCCGGCGAACCGGGGGCTCCCGTACCGGTGGAACCCGCGCTATCCGGCGCGGATCGGGGTGATGCCGCGCAACGGCGGCTCGCGCGACGTCCGCTGGTTCGAGGTCGGGGCGTGCTACGTCTTCCACCCGCTGAACGCCTACGAGACCGAGGACGGCATCGTGCTGGAAGTCATCCGGCACCCGAAGGTCTTCGACGCCGACCTGCACGGCCCCACCGAAGGAAGCCCGACGCTGGATCGCTGGACGGTGGACATGAAGCGCGGCCGGGTGCGTGAAGAACGCCTCGACGACCGCCCGCAGGAGTTCCCCCGAGTGGACGAGCGACTGGTCGGCAAGCGCCACCGCTACGGCTACTCGGTCGGCGGCGACACCCTGTTCAAGCACGACATGACGACCGGCAAGGCGGAAACCCGGAGCTTCGGAGAAGGAAACCAGGTCGGCGAGTTCGTCTTCGAACCGCGAACTCCGGACGCCCGGGAAGACGACGGAATCCTGATGGGCCTGCGCTTCACGGCGGCGGAACAGCGCAGCGACCTGCTCCTGCTCGACGCGGAAACCCTCGAAACGGTGGCGGAAGTCCAACTCCCGGACCGAGTCCCCAACGGCTTCCACGGCAACTGGGTCCCTGCGGAGAACTGACTGCGGTTCCCCGGCAGTTCGCCGACCGCCTGGGGCTCCAGGATTCGCTTCGCAGCCCAATAGGAGGGCGCTAGTGGAGGGCGCTAGTGGAGGGCGCTAGTGGAGGGCACTACCGGCCTTCCACTTGTCCCAGGGCAGCGACCAGTCGCCGTAGGTGTCCCACACCGGCAACGCCGGACCACCGGAGTTGGTGACCTCGACGACGTCGCCGAGTCCGAAGTGGTCGAAGAACCACTGCGCGTTGGCCTGGTCGAGGTTGATGCAACCGTGCGAGACGTTGGAACTGCCCTGCTGGGCAACGCTGGCCGGGTTCTCGTGGACGAACTCACCGTCGTTGGAGATGCGTTCGGCGAAGAACTCGTCGGACCGGTACGCGTTCGGATCGGGCGGGCACACCCCGTAGGTGCAGGAGTCCATCGTGTACTTCTGCTGCTTGTCCGAGATCACGTGCGCACCGACGTGCGTCGGAGTGACGTCCTTGCCCATGCTGATGGGCATCGTCTTGACGAGCTGACCGTTGTGGAAGATCTGCATCTGCTCGGTGTTGCCGTCGGCCTTCGCGATCCAGGATTCGTGCACCGCGAAGTCGATGCTGCGGTCGGTCTGCCCGTACACCCCGCCGCCCAGGTCGACGCCGTAGAGGTTGATCTTCAGTGAGACCTTCGTGCCCGGCTGCCAATAGTTCTGCGGCCGGTAGTGCACTTCCTTGTCGGAAAGCCAGTACCAGCCCCCGGGTTGGTTGGGGGTGCTGCTGATCTGCAGCGCCTTCTCGGCGGCGGCGCGATCCTTGATGGAGTGGTCGAACCGGACGACGATGGGTTGACCGACACCCACGTCGTGGGTCGACGGCGCCGGGATCACGCTCGGGTACGCCTGCGCCGCTGGGGCGAGCGTGTGGATTGTCTTGTGCTCCGTGCTGGTCTTCCCGTCGCCGTCGACGACAGTCGCGGTCACGTCGTAGACCTTGTCGTAGGCGAGCACCTCGGTGTTGCGCCAGCTCGCCTGACCGTCCGCCATCTGCCCGGCGACCTGCTTGCCGTCGGGATTGGTCACGGTCACGGACGTGAGCTTGCCGTTGTGGACCGACACGTCGATCGGCGTAGTCGGGTTCACCTGGTCGCCCCCGGCAGCCGTGATGTCGACGACCGGCGCGGGCTTGGGAGGCGACTCGGCGCCCTGCCCGCCGCCTCCGGTCGGAGAGCACCCGGCCACCCCGATCAACGTCCCGAGAACAACACCTGCAACACAAACACGAAAACGGACGAATTGCCGCATATTGACTCGTCTCATTTGCTCACCCCGCCTACAAGCGTAGTTTCACCCGCCACGAACGGATTACGGGGTGCGACAAGACAAGAACGGTGGGATAGCGCATGGGTGCGATAAATCCGAATTGAATGGAATTGCCCCGTATTGGATTACGGAGAGTTTTTCGATCACGACAGTTCGTAACGTCCCGCGCTCAACGCAACGACGGCCACGCCCTACATCCGGGTCCGCAGCCCAGCTCCGAAGGGCCGCTTCGGAGATGGGGGACTTCGCTTCCAGCGGCTGGCGATACGGATTAACCGATGCCGCCAACGTCCGCAGTCAGGTGCGAACGGTGGCGCGGATGGTGGACGCACCTGAGCACAACATCTACCGGCCTGGCCCGGTCGTTTGGCACTACTGGGGCGGCATCGTCGACGCGCTGACCGCGCTGCGACACCTCCCGCAGGCGGGCCATCCAGGCACTCCAGCCGGCTGTACGAACCGCCCTGTGAGCTGCGCGGCGGTTGGGGAGGAGCAAGGGCGCGGCGTTGTGGATCGCTGCCGATGAAGCCGAGACCGTCCGCATCCGCCTGGCTCGTCACAAGTTCTGACCCGATCGGTCAGGAAAACCTCACGTAGAAAGAGGGAATGCCGGTGGAAACTGTGGTGCGCGCGGAACAAGCGCGGAACATCTTGCCCTCCCCCAGCGGAGAAGTTCCGTCGCGTGCACCTAAAAATGAAGGGTGTCGTTGACTGACTACGGGCTATGCCGGTCAACGACAGCCTTCATTCGTAACAGTCCGAGTTCTGGTCAGCCCGCGAGTTCGCGGAGGGCTGGGAGCAGCAGCCGCAGCGCTCGGCCCCGGTGGGAGTCGGCGTCCTTCTCCTCCGGGGAGAGCTCTGCGCTGGTTCGGGTTTCGCCTTCCGGGACGAAGATCGGGTCGTAGCCGAAGCCGTTGGCTCCGCGCTCCTCCCGGATCACCGTTCCTCGCCATTCGCCGCGCACCACGGTTTCCGTGCCGTCCGGCAGCACCAGCGCCGACGCCGAAACGAATGCCGCGCCGCGGCGCTCGTCGGGGACATCCGCGAGCTGGCCCAGCAAGAGGTCCAGGTTCGCCTGGTCGTCGCCGTGCTTGCCGGACCAGCGGGCGGACAGGACGCCCGGCATGCCGTTTAGCGCGTCTACCGCGATGCCCGAGTCGTCGGCGACCGCGGGCAAGCCGGTGGCCTTCGCCGCGTCGGCGGCTTTCGCCACCGCGTTATCCTCGAACGTCACGCCCGTTTCCGGAGCTTCGGGGAACTCTGGGACGTCGGCCAGGCCGACGACCTCCACGCCCGTCACGCCCTCGGCTTCCAGGATTCGGCGGAGTTCCACCAGCTTCTTCTGGTTGCGGGTGGCCAGCAGGACGCGGGTCATGCTGCGCTCCCCGGGAGCTCGCCCGGGTAGGGCTCGGCCAGCGCCGCGGCCTGGAGCTGGGCGAGCTTGGCGCAGCCGTCAAGCGCGAAGTCGATCATCTTGTCCATCGTGGACCGTGTGTAGGTGGCGCCCTCGCCGGTGCCCTGCACTTCCACCAGGGTGCCGTGGTCGGTGGCCACCACGTTCATGTCCACCTCCGCGCGGGAGTCCTCCTCGTAGGGCAGGTCCAGCCGCACCCGGCCGTCCACCACTCCTACGCTGACCGCGGCGACCGAGCAGGACAGCGGCTTCGGATCGGTCAGCCGACCGGCCGCGCCCAGCCACGTCACCGCGTCCGCAAGCGCTACGTAGGCGCCGGTGATCGCGGCGGTGCGGGTGCCGCCGTCGGCCTGGATCACGTCGCAGTCCAGCGTGATGGTGTTCTCCCCCAGCGCCGCCATGTCGATGCAGGCCCGCAGCGAACGGCCGATGAGCCGGCTGATCTCGTGGGTGCGACCGCCGATGCGGCCCTTCACCGACTCGCGGGCGCTGCGGGTGTTCGTCGAGGACGGCAGCATCGCGTACTCGGCGGTCACCCAGCCCAGCCCGGAACCGGTCCGCCAGCGCGGGACGCCGTCCTGGACGCTGGCCGCGCACAACACCCGGGTCTTGCCGAATTCCACCAGCACCGACCCGGCAGGCCAGTCCTGGTATCCGCGCGTGATCCGCACCTCTCGGAGCTCGTCGTCGCTCCGTCCGTCAGTTCGTGCCACACCTCAACCCTAAGCCCGCCCGGCCCCCGCCCCGCCGACCACCCCTGGCACCCGGCCGGACGATCCGGGCACGCCGCGTCGGCGCGGGACGGCGATTTCGCGCATTCGGCATTCGCCCCAGGTCGGAACGCTATTCCGCGGCCAGCTTTACTGTCGCCAGGCGCACCGGATGTCCGGCTCGCGTTCCTCGTTTCGCCGCCCGTCGGTCCTTCGACCTCGACGAAGCCGTGCCGCTCGTAGAACCGCTGCGCCGAGGCGTTGACCTGAACGCACAGGCCCAGTCCCCCGGGTCGGCGCCGCTGCGGCACGACTACCTGCGTGAACCCGCTCCGCACCTCGTCATCGCCGTGCGCGCGGCGCACGGTCGGCAGCGCTGCGGCGAAGGAAGGCAGCAGCACGTCGGCCATGTCGAGCGCATCGGTGTGACCGGCACGCCGGAGCCGAGGGGACCGTCCACGACGGCCGACTTCGCAGGGCAGGCGCCGCGACGAAGCCGAATATCCTTCAGATGTCGTACGTTCCGTCGGCGACGACGAGCTCGGCGGGGCCTTCGAAGGCGGCCTTCGTCTCGGCGAGGATCGCGTCGCGATCCGCCCACGGCACGATGTGCGTGAGCAGCAGGCGGCGGGCCCGGGCCGTCTTCGCCACCTCCGCCGCTTGACGCCCGGACAGGTGAACGCCGTCCGGCGCATCCGGGAAGTCCGCCCAGGACGCCTCCGACAGCAGCGCGTCGGCGTCCGCGGCGAGTTCGGTCAGCTGCGGGCACGGCCCGGTATCCCCGGTGTAGGCCAGCACCTTGCCCCCGGCCGCCACGCGGAAACCCCACGCCGGGCACAGGTGCGCCATCGGCACCGCCTGCACCTCGAAAGACCCGATACGCACCGACTCCGCGGAAATCGGGATGAACTCGAACACATCCGACAGATCGGTCTCGGCGAGTTCGGCGGCGTTCGGCGCGTAGAGGGCGGCGAGCCGCTCCGGCGCGTTCTCGGGAGCGATCACCGGCAACGGGCGCTCAGTCGCGTCGTACGGGGGCTTCGGGTGGTAACGGCGCAGCACCGCAAGCGCACCGAAGTCCGCGCAGTGATCGGGGTGCAGGTGGCTGAGGAAAACCGCATCGAGCTGGAAGGGGTCGATGAACCGCTGCATCGCACCGAGCGTGCCGTTGCCGAGATCGAGCGCGATTCGCGTGCCGCCGGACTCCAGCAGGTACCCGGACGACGGCGAATCAGGGCCGGGAAAGCTGCCGGAACAACCGAGGATCGTCAGCTTCATGCGATCGAGCTTGACACGGTCAGCGGCCCAACGGCATCGGCCACCAGTGCCGGGCCGAGGAACCGGGCCGCCATCCGGGCAAACCCCTCCGGTGCTCCGGTAGCGCGGAACTCGTGCTCGGGCACCGCTTCCGGGGCTGCGAGCAGGTCGTTCTCGGTGAGCACCCGCAGCACGTCCTTGGCCGTCTCCTCCGCGCTGGAGACAAGCGTCACCTGATCACCCATCGCGAGCTGCAGCACCCCGGTGAGCATCGGGTAGTGCGTGCAGCCGAGAACCAGGGTGTCGACGTCTGCCTGCTGCAGCGGGTCCAGGTAGCTCTGAGCCAGGCCCAGGATCTGGCGTCCGCTGGTGATGCCGCGCTCGACGAAGTCCACGAAGCGCGGGCATGCCACCGTGGTGACCGTGATGCCCAGGGCGACGTTGAAAGCGTCGTCGTAGGCGCGGGACATGATGGTGGCCTTGGTGCCGATCACGCCGATCCGCCCGTTGCGGGTGGTCGCCACCGCTCGCCGCGCCGCGGGCAGGACCACTTCGACCACCGGGATCTGGTAGCGCTCCCGGGCGTCGCGCAGGCACGCCGCCGACGCGGTGTTGCAGGCGAGCACCAGCATCTTCACGCCCTCGCCCACCAGCGAGTCGGTGATCGCGAGGGTTCGGGCGCGGATCTCCGCCAGCGGCATCGGACCGTAGGGCGCGTTGGCCGTGTCGCCGACGTAGTGCAGCGTTTCAGCAGGCAGTTGGTCCATGATCGCGCGGGTCACGGTCAGCCCGCCGACGCCGGAGTCGAAGATCCCGATCGGTGCGTCAGTCACCCGGCCAGTTTGCCAGGCTCGGATCCCGCGGCCTGCCCGCGCGTGCCGCGCGCCACCAGCCAGGCCGCGAGCACCCCGCCCAGCGCACCGAACAGGTGCCCCTCCCAGGAGATCCCGACCTGGCCTGGCAGCACTCCCCACAACATGCCGCCCCAGTAGAAGAACAGCGCGACCGCGACCAGGATCTGCGCGAAGCTGCGCTGGAAGAAGCCGCGCAGCAGCAGGAAAACCATCCAGCCGAAGATCACCCCGGACGCGCCGACGTGCACGCCGGGCGCCCCGATCAGCCAGGTGCCGACGCCGCCAACGATCCAGACCGTTGCGGTCACCGCGATGAACTGCCGCAGCCCACCGGCTAACACCAACCAGCCGAGCACCAGCAGCGGCAGCGTGTTGGCCCACAAGTGCCCCCAGCCGGCGTGCAGCAGCGGTGCCCACAGGATGCCGTCCAGGCCGCTGACTTCGCGTGGCACGATGCCGTTGGCGTCGAGATCCGCTGCGGGGTCGGCGACGTCGAAGAACTCGATGCCATAGAGCACCGCGACGGCGATGAGCATGCCCACCGCGGCGCGCAGCGGGTTCTGGGGCAGCACTCGCGCCTGGCGGCGGTCAGGCAGTCGGTTCACACCAATGAGGCTACGCGGCGGAGACCTCCCTGGTCTCCGGGATGACCCTGACCTTCGCCTCCTACCGCACCTCACCCCGACAGATCAAGATCAACAGGGCGTACCCCGGTAAGGTTCCCGATCGTTGTGCTTCTTACCCGGAAAGGTGACTTGTGCAGGTCGACATCGCGGTACCGGCGGAGGCACGGTCCGGACAGGCACCGACCTGGGACGCCGGCACGGACACGCTGCTCTGGGCCGATGCGCCCGCCCATACCGCGCACCGCTACGTCCCCGGGCACACCGATCACGTGATGGGGCTGCCGCAGCAGGTCGGCGCCGCCAAACCGCGCAGCCGCGGCGGGCTGGTGCTGCACCTGGCCGAAGGCATTGCCCTGTTCGACGCCGGAGGTGAGCAGCGCACCTGGCTGGTCTACTGGGCCCGCGACGGCGTCCGGGCCGGAGCGACCATGATCGACCGCAAGGGCCGGTTGTGGGCGACGACGGTGGGCGAAGGCGGCTGGCTAGCCCGCGTGACGGCGGACGGGGCGGCGAACATCGCGGTGCCGGGCCTGGTCGCCGGGTACGGCATCGGTTGGAGCCCGGACGACACCCGGATGTACCTGTCGGACGGCGCGGCGCGGCGCATCGACGTGCTGGACTTCGACCTCGTCGCCGGTGCGGCCAGCAACCTCCGGGCGCTCGTCGACGTCGACGGCGAACCGGGCGGCCTGTGCCTCGACGACGCGGGCCGGATCTGGGTCGCGGTGCGCGACCGGGGCGAAATCCGCTGCTACACCGCGGAAGGCGAGCTGGCGCAGACGATCCCACTGCCGGCCCGGCGCCCGACGGACTGCTGCTTCGGCGGCCCGGACCTGACGGACCTGTACGTCACCACGGCCCGCGACGGCCTCCTGGACCCGACCGAAGCGGACGGAGCCCTGCTGGTCGCCCCGAACATCGGCACCGGAAACCGCCCCTACTCCTTCACCGGCTGACGCTCCCGCCGACCTCGTTCGCCGCAATTTCAATTGGAAATCGAAGGTCTGATTTCCATTGAAATTGCGGACCGGGAGACGGGTCAGGCCCAGAGTTGGCCTTCGAGGCGTTGGGCCGCTTCGTCGATGGTGCCGCTGTAGGCACCCGTCGACAGGTACTTCCAACCCGCGTCCGCCACGATGAACGCGATGTCGGCCGACTCACGGTCCGCCGCCGCCTTCTCCGCGATGTTCAGCGCCGCGTGCAGCACACCGCCGGTGGAGATGCCAGCGAAGATGCCTTCGCTCTCCAGCAGCTGGCGGGTCCGGCGCAACGCATCGTAGGAGCCGACGGAGAACCGGCGGGTCAGCACGTCGGGGTCGTAAAGCTCCGGCACGAACCCCTCGTCGAGGTTGCGCAGGCCGTAGACCAGCTCGCCATAGCGCGGTTCGGCCGCCACCACCTGCACGTCCGGCTTCTGCTGGCGCAGATAGCGGCCCACCCCGACCAGGGTGCCGGTGGTGCCCAGCCCGGCCACGAAGTGCGTGACGGTCGGCAGGTCCCGCAGGATCTCCGGGCCGGTCGTGCGGAAGTGCGCGTCGGCGTTGGCCGGGTTGCCGTACTGGTAGAGCATCACCCAATCCGGGTTCTGCTGGGCCAGTTCCTTGGCCACCACGACCGCCTGGTTGGACCCGCCGGCCGCGGGTGAGGAGATGATCCGCGCCCCGTAGGCCTGCAGCAGCTGCCGGCGCTCCTCCGAGGTGTTCTCCGGCATCACGCAGACCAGGCCGTAGCCCTTGAGCTTGGCGGCCATGGCCAGCGAGATCCCGGTGTTGCCGGAGGTCGGCTCCAGGATCGTGCAGCCGTGGGTGAGCCGGCCTTCCTTCTCGGCCGCCTCGATCATGGCCAGCGCAGCCCGGTCCTTGATCGAACCGGTCGGGTTGCGGTCCTCCAGCTTGGCCCACAGCCGGACGTCCGGTGCCGGTGACAGGTGCGGCAACCCCACCAGCGGGGTGTCACCGAGCGCGTCCAGCAACGAGTCGTAACGAGCCACGGTGCGCCTCCTCCTTGCCCTCTACCTGCAGAGGATGTCTCGCTCTACCTGCAGAGGATGTCTTCTGCTTTCAAGCGGCGCAGCCGCTTGGCCTGCCCACCTCGCGATCGGCACCGCCGCGCGTTCCCAGACGTCTCCTTGCGAGGGCAGACCCAGCGCCGCGTATTCGCATGCACGAGTCGGGGGTCCCGGAATCGAGAAGGAGTCTGGGTTCGGCTTCCGGACCCTCTTCGCGAAGCGGGTCCGAGGAAGGCGCTTAGCGCATGCCGCCGGCGACGGCGGGCAGGATGGTGACGCTGTCGCCGTCGGCGACCTTGGCTTCCAGACCGCCGGCGAAGCGGACGTCCTCGTCGTTGACGTAGACGTTGACGAAGCGGTGCAGGTTGCCTTCCTTGACCAGGCGGTCCTTCAGGCCGTTGAAGTTGCTGTCGAGGTCGTTGATCACCTCGGCCACGGTGTTGCCCGAGGCCTCGACGGACTTCTGGCCGCCGGTGTGGGTGCGCAGGATGGTCGGGATCGAAACGTTGACTGCCATGGGGAATCTCCTGTCCACGAAGGACTTTCGTTGGGAACGGGACGCGAACACGGGTGGGCGAGCCGCGGCTCAGTCGAGGTCTGGAACCTCGTCGACACCGGTGTGGGCGAACATGTACGACTCCACGACCTCCACCGGCTCTTCGGTCACCTCGCCGTCGAGGATCCGGTAGGAACGCAGCTCATGGGTCTTCGGGTCCCGGGTGGACACGAGCACGTAGTGCGCGTTGGGCTCCGAGGCGTAGGAGACGTCGGTGCGCGATGGGTAGGCCTCGGTCGAGGTGTGCGAGTGGTAGATGACCACCGGCTCCTCGCCGCCTGCGTCCATCTCGCGCCACACCTTCAGCTGTTCACCGGAGTCGAACCGGTAGAAGGTGGGCGAGCGCTCGGCGTTGATCATCTCGATCAGGCGCGTTGGGCGGTCCGACCCTTCCGGGCCGGCAATCACGCCGCACGCCTCGTCCGGGTGGTCCCGTCGGGCATGCGCGACCATCGCATCGACCAGGTCGCGTCGGATCACCAGCACAGCAACCATCCTAGTAGGTGAAGCACCGGCCTCCCACGATGTGGAAAATCCTTGCACCGGTGCGGCTTCGTCGGGCGAAACGCAGGTACACGATGATTCATTCCCGCGCCGAGGGGTAGAGCCGCGTGTAGGAAGTCACCTCATCGACCGGTTCCGCGGCCAGCACTCCGCGCACGATCGCCCGCGCCACGACGTCCGCGGCGACCGCGCACACCGCGTCCAGCCGCGCCGCCCAGTCATGCTCCCCCGGCGCGGGCAGGGCAGCTCCGGTGCCGGTGGCCAGCGCGAACATCGTGTCGCCGTCGACCAGCAGGTGCGCGGGCCGGACCGCGCGGGCCAGCCCGTCCTGCGCGGCGACCGCCAACCGCCGGCACTCGGCCTTGGACAGCTCCAGGTCGGTGGCGACCACGCCGATCGTGGTGTTGAGCGGCCGGTCGATCGGGCCGTGCCGGCCCGGGCGCTTGCCCAACAGCTGTCGAGCCGCCTCGACCTCGGCGGGATCGGGCGCGCGGAGCCCGGCCGTCGGGATCCACGGCAGCCCGGTGTCCGGGTCGATCGCTGACCCCGCGGCGTTGACCGCCACCAGGGCGCCGACGGTGGTGCCGTCGTCAAGCACTGCGCTGGCGGTGCCGATGCCGCCCTTGACGGTCCCGACCACGGCGCCGGTGCCCGCGCCGATGTTTCCCTCCCGGGTCTCGGTGCGGCTCGCGTTCTCACAAGCCCGGTGGCCGAAGCCGGGGTCGGGCCGGTTGCCCCAGTCGCCCATCGGAACGTCGAAGATCACCGCTGCCGGCACCACCGGGACCACGTGCTTCGGGTCGGGACCGACCCGCACGCCGTGCCCCTGATCGCCGAGCCAGCGCATCACCCCGTCGGCCGCAGCGAGGCCGTAGGCGCTGCCGCCGGTGAGGACGATGCCGTGCACCTTCTGCACCAGGTGGCTCGGTTCGAGCACGTCCGTTTCCCTGGTTCCCGGGCCGCCGCCGCGGACGTCCACCGCCGCCGTCGCCCCCTCCGGCACCAGGACCACGCTGGTGCCAGTCGCCCAATGCGCGTCGAGCCGCTGCTCGTGCCCGACCCGCACACCGTCGACGTCGACGATCGCATCGAGCGCTCCTGACCGGGTCATCCGGCAGGTTCCTTTCTTCCGGGTCGTGAGTGCCTCGGGCCGCTGCGGTGGTTCAAAGCACTCACAAGCCACGCACCAACCGCACATCCTGATCGCCCTGGCATCACGTTAACCAGACGTAAAGGAATCGCCGCGGTTCTTGTTGTCGCCCCGCCGCCTCCGCACTGTGAGTCCGTTCACTACGAGGAGGATGGATGTCAACTGAGGTGCACAGCCGCGACGATGCGGCTCGCTCCGGTGGCGAGCGCAGGGTGGTCGCCAACGTCATTCGCGGCTCGATCGGCAACTTGATCGAGTGGTACGACTGGTACGCCTACACCGCGTTCAGCGTTTACTTCGCGGCGGCGTTCTTCCCGAAGGGCGACCTGACCGCCCAGCTGCTCAACACCGCCGGCGTGTTCGCCATCGGCTTCCTGATGCGCCCCCTCGGCGGCTGGCTACTCGGCCGCTACGCGGACCGCTTCGGCCGCCGCGCCGCGCTGACCTTCTCGGTGACGCTGATGGCCTGCGGCTCGCTGGTGATCGCGCTGACGCCGAGCTACAGCACGATCGGTCTCGGCGCCCCGCTGCTGCTGGTGTTCGCCCGGCTGGTGCAAGGCCTCTCGGTCGGCGGCGAGTACTCGACGTCGGCGACTTACCTGTCCGAGGTCGCCACCGCGGGCAAGCGCGGCTTCTACTCCAGCTTCCAGTACGTGACGCTGGTCGCCGGGCAGCTCACGGCGCTGGGCGTGCAGATCGTGCTGCTCCTGGTGCTCAGCAACGAGCAGATGGAGTCGTGGGGCTGGCGGATCGCGTTCGTGATCGGCGCGATCGGCGCGTTGATCGTGATGTGGCTGCGCCGCGGCATGGACGAGACCGAGAGCTACAAGAAGACCTCGGAGGGCAACCAGTCGCGCGGCACCGTGAAGGCGCTGCTGCAGCACCCCAAGGAGTGCCTGCTCGTCGTCGGCCTGACCCTCGGCGGCACCGTCGCCTTCTACACCTACACCACGTACCTGCAGAAATACATGGTGGCGACCTCGGGCATCGACAAGGGAGCGGTCGCCTGGATCAACTTCCTGGCGCTGCTGGTGTTCCTGTGCCTGCAACCGCTGGCGGGCGCCTTGTCCGACCGCATCGGACGCCGCTGGCTGCTGCTGGCCTTCGGGGTCTGCGGCACCGTTTTGACCGTGCCGATCATGACGCTGCTCGGCTCGACGCAGAACCCGGTGGCGGCGTTCGCGCTGATGCTGGGCGGCCTGGTGATCGTCACCGGCTACACCTCGATCAACGCGATCGTGAAGGCCGAGCTGTTCCCGACCAACATCCGCGCGCTCGGCGTCGGCTTGCCGTACGCGCTGACGGTGGCGATCTTCGGCGGCACCTCGGAATACGTGGCGCTTTGGCTCAAGCAGGCGGGCATGGAGCAGGTGTACTTCTGGTACGTCTCGGGCTGCGTGCTGATCTCGCTTCTGGTGTACCTGCGGATGCGCGAGACCTCGAAGGACTCCCACCTCGACCGGTGACCCGACGCGTGGCCGTACTCTGAGCGGGGCTCTCGGAGGTGGCCGGTGCGCGTGCTTCTCGTCGAGGACGACGACGGTGTGGCCAACGCGCTCGTCGAAGTCCTCGCCGCGCACGGCCACCGGCCCACCTGGGTGTCCCGGGGTGCCGACGCGCTGACCCGTCACCGGGAGCACGACTTGGTGCTGCTCGACCTCGGCCTGCCGGACGCCGACGGCCTCGACGTGCTCCGGAAGCTCCGCCGGATCGGGCCGATCCCGGTGGTGGTTCTGACCGCCCGCGGCGAGGAGCGCATGATCGTGCGCGGCCTGCGCTCCGGCGCGGACGACTACCTGGTCAAGCCGGTGCGGATGGCGGAGCTGCTGGCCCGGATCGAGGCGGTGGCCCGGCGCGGTCGCCTGCCGGGCGCGGTCGCCGACGAGGTCGAGGTCGGCGACGTGCACGTCAATCTGCGGACCCGCCGGGTGCGGGTCGACGGCGGCGATGTGGAGCTGACGCCGAAGGAGTTCGACGTGCTCGCGGTGCTGGCGGGCGAGGCCGGCAACGCGGTCAGCAGGCAGCGCCTGATGGATGAGATCTGGGGTGACGCCTACCTGGCGGTCTCCCGATCCCTGGACGTGCACATCGCGCAGCTGCGCGCCAAACTCGGCCGCCCCGAACTGCTGGTGACGATCCGCGGATTCGGCTACCGGTTCGGGAACTGAATCCGCTGCTCGCGGGGCGTGAGACCGTTGGGCAGCCATGGATGGCGACCCAACTCACTCACGGCCCCGGGCCAGCGGAAACCGCCGCTCGGTCCAGTCAGCTCGGAAAGTACGGTTGAGCAGGTGGAATCTCCTGGACGGCGTGGCGGCTGATGCGCAAACGACTGTTGTTGGTGCTGCTCTCATTCTCTGTCCTCGCCGTCGCCGGGTTCGCCGCACCGCTGTTGCGCGCCACCGCGGCGGAACGGACGCAGCAGCTGGTGCTGGCTCGCACCGCCGACCTGGACCGGTTCGCCGCGCTCGCCGACCACGCCTTCAGCAGCGGCGACACCACCCAGCTGATCGCTGAGGTCGGCCGCTACACCGAGCTATATGGCGAGCCGCTCGTGGTGGTCGACGCGAACCGCGCGCCAGTGGTGGAAACCGGCGGGATGCGCGCCGCCGAAGTGGCCGAGTCGATCGACAAAGCGCTGCGCAACGAGCTGGCGGGGCCGGTGCCGTGGCTCCAGCCGTGGTCCGGGGGAGAGCTGGTGCGGTACCGGCCGGTCGGCGACGGCATGGGTGTGACCGGTGCGATCGTCCTGCGCGCCTCGGTGCAGCACGCGACGCGGGACATCGCTGGGCGGTGGGCGCTGATCGCGGCGGGCGCGCTGAGCGCGCTGGCGGTGTGCGGGCTGCTGGCGCTGGTGCTGGCCCGGTGGATCCTGCGGCCATTGGCGGAGCTGCGGGGCGGGGTACGGGCGGTGGGCGCCGGTTCGCGCCGCTCGCGGGTGCCGGAGGACGCCGGCCCGCCGGAGCTGCGGGAATTGGCGGTGTCGTTCAACCGGATGTCGGAGGCGGTCGCGGACGCCGAGGAGCAGCAGCGGCGGCTCGTCGCGGACGCGTCCCACCAGCTGCGCAACCCGATGGCCGCGCTGCGCCTGCGCGTCGACGCGCTGGAACGACGGATCACGCCGGAAGGTGCGCGGAACTACCGGTCGACGCTGGAGGAGGTGGACCGCTTGGAGTCGCTGTTGGACCGGCTGCTGGACCTGGCCACCGCCGATCGCCAACCCGCGGAGTCCCCAGCGGAGCCCTGCGAGGTGGACGTCGTGGTGGCCGACCGGATCGAGGCGTGGCGATCCGCGGCCGAGGCGGCCGGGATCCGGTTCGCAGAAGCCCGGCTGGACCCAGCCGAGGCGGACCTCCCGGCGGACGACCTTGCGCAAGTCCTCGACATCCTGCTGGACAACGCCATCAAGTACGCCGGACAGGGGGCGTCTGTGTCGGTGACCTGCGAAGCCGGCCCCGGCAGCTGCACGCTCACCGTCAGCGACACCGGCCCGGGGCTGTCCAGCAAGGAGATATCCCTCGCCGCGCAGCGCTTCTGGCGCGCCGGGCGGCATCGCGGTAGTCGCGGTTGCGGCCTCGGGCTGGCGATCGCCGACAGCCTGATGACAGCTCGCGGTGGCTCGCTGCAAATCGAGCCCGCCCAGCCGCACGGCATGTCGGTTCGGCTGGAACTGCCGTCTCGGGAGGACGCGTGATGCGCCGCCGAACCCTGCTCGCGCTCGCCTGCACCGGGCTGCTCAGCGCCTGCACCGGGCAGACGCCCGAGCGAACGCTCCGCATCGCCGCCGGCGAGCCCGGCGGGTTCTACACCGCCTTCGCCAGGCAGCTGGCCGCCGAGGTGTCGGCAACCGTGCCGGGCCTGCGGATGGCGGTGTCAAGCAGCCAGGGCAGCGTCGCGAACGTCGAATTGCTGCGCGACGGGCAGGCCGATCTCGGCATGGTGCTCGCCCACACCGCCGCAGCGGCGCAGAACGGCGACCTCGGCCCGCGGATTCCGCTACGCGCCATAGGCCGGGTTTACGAGAACTACACGCAACTGGTCGTGCTGGCCGACAGCCCCGTGCACAGCATCGATGAGCTGGCAGGACGCAGGGTTTCGATCGGCGCCCCGAAGTCCGGTACCGCGATGCTCGGGGCCCACCTGCTCGCGAAGCACCGCGGGGTGCACAGCGAAGCGCTGCCGCTTGAAGACGCGATCGCGGCGTTGGAGCGCCGACGGATCGACGCGCTGTTGTGGTCCGGTGGACTGCCGACGCCGGTGCTCAAGACGCTCGACGACCGGGTCGGCATACGCTTGCTACCGCTGGACACGACGGCGGCCGGCTGCGGTCCGATGTGCGACCCGGTCGTGGTCCCGCCCCGCGCTTACTGGCACACCGGTGGAGTCCCCACGGTGGGGGTGCCCAACATCCTGGCCTGCACCCCGGAACTTCCCGTGGACCTGGCCGAAGCGGTCGTCCGGATCCTGGTGCTCCGCGCGCCGTTTTTGGTCCCGCAGGAGACGGTGGGCACCCAGTTCCTGGACGTACGCAACCTGATCGGCACCGGCGCGGTACCGCTGCACCCCGGCGCCGAACGCGCCTACCGCGACCTCCACGGCTGAAACCGCAGGGACAACCTCCAGGCAGGTCGATGCCCGCGAGTACTTCCAACAACCGTCACAACATCTGACCAGCCGAAACAACGGCCCGGTAGTTGCTTTGCCTTTTGTCTTGAAGCGGCGCAGCCGCTTAGCACTGGCTAAGCCGCCCCTCGCGGGGGTGGCTCGCCTACCAAACCGTGCACCTTGCGCCGGTTCTCAACAGTGCCGTGCGGTGCCTTGTGGGGACACCTCGCACCACGAGCCTTTCTCGCGAGGACAGCAGCCCCGCCACGACGGGTCGCAGGTGTGCCGGGGATCCCGGAGCTTAGAAGGCCTCTAAAGGTTCGTCACCCCGACCGATACGCAGAACGAGCGAAACAGACCGTCAGGACCCTGCTGGCACATCGGATGAACGCCAGCGAACGGACCGCTCGTGTCGTCTACCGAAGCGAACAGGCCGTCCACCGCACACCGGTTGGTGACCCTCGCGGAATTAGCCAGCAGGGTCCGTCAGGCAGTCAAAGCGCCGACGAGGCTGTCCTGGACCCAGGTGAGCCACTGGTACACGCCCAGGTGCTCGCGGCGCATGTCGTCGTCGGGCAGGTCGTCCGGCATGTCCTCCGCCACGTCCAGCGCCGTGCCCAGCGCCAACCGCACGTCATTGAGCGCCTTCAGCCAGCCGTCGGCCTGCTCGCCGGTCAGCTTGATCCGGCCGCCCTGCGGCGGGCAGGTCTCCAGCACCAGCGCGGCCACCCCGGATTTGGCCTCCAGCAGGCCCGGCTCGTGCAGCGACCGCATCGCCCCGGCCGCGTCCGACTCTTCCTCGTCGGTCTCACCGGTGATCGGGTCGCGCCGGTAGAAGTCCGGCAGCAGCCGCGCCAGCACGCGGTCCTCGGGCGGCGTCGTCGGCCCGGTGCGGATACCGGTCAGCTCTGTCAGCTCGTCCTTGGGCGCCTCGTCGGACCGGGCGGCGAGCATGTCCTTGATCTGCCCCACCAGACCCCGGATGACCGCGGCTTCCTGCTGCGACAGCTCGGCCTGCACGTGACCGTTCTTGCGGATCCAGCCTTCCACTCAGGAATCCTTCTGCATCGTGGCCCACAGGCCGGCGGCGTGCAGCTTCGTCACGTCGCCCTCGACCTTCTCCTTGGAGCCCGAGGACACCACCGCCTTGCCCTTGTGGTGCACGTCCAGCATCAACTTCGTCGCGTGATCCCGGGTGTAGCCGAAGATCTTCTGGAGCACGTAGGTCACGTAGGACATCAGGTTGACCGGGTCGTTCCACACCACGGTCACCCACGGCTTGTCCTCGGTACCGAGTGCGTCCGGTTCGAGTTGCGCGCGCTCGATTTCAGCGGGCGAGGTCATGCCTCCATCGTCGCACGCTGCCGTCACAGCCGTGTCGACCGCACAGGCAAACCCGGCACACGCACTGGATTTGCGCTACTTCCGCCACATGGCGCCCGTGCGTCCGGCGAGCGGCGTCCGACCACGCGCGACTCCGGTGACCCCGAATCCGGTGTTCCGCCAGGTGACCACCCAAGCGCACCCCGGCCCCCACTATTTAGTCTCAGCGGCATGAGCTCCCCGACGGGCAGCACCGCGCTGCTGACGGACCAGTACGAGCTGACGATGCTCGCCAGTGCGCTGCGGGACGGCACCGCGCTGCGCCCGTGCACCTTCGAGGTGTTCACCCGGCGCCTGCCGGACGGCCGACGCTACGGGGTAACCGGCGGCACCGGCCGGATGCTGGACGCGATCGAGAACTTCCGGTTCGGCGAGCCGGAACTCGAACAACTCGCCGCCACCCGCGTCGTGGACGACGCGACCCTGGAGTGGCTGCGCGGCTACCAGTTCCAGGGGCAGATCGACGGCTACCCCGAAGGCGAGCTGTTCTTCCCCGGCTCGCCGCTGCTGACCGTGCGCGGCACGTTCGCCGAAGCCGTGGTGCTGGAGACGCTAATCCTGTCGATCCTCAACCACGACAGCGCGATCGCGGCCGCGGCGGCGCGGATGGTGTCGGCGGCCAATGGTCGCCGGATGATCGAGATGGGCTCGCGGCGCACCCACGAGGAGTCGGCCGTGGCGGCGGCGCGGATCGCCTACCTCGCCGGCTTCACCGCCACTTCGAACCTGGAGGCGGGACGCCGCTACGGCATTCCGACCGCGGGCACCGTGGCGCACGCGTTCACCTTGCTGCATGACTCCGAGCGCACCGCATTCGAATCCCAGATCGCCTCGCTCGGCACCGACACGACGCTGCTGGTCGACACCTACGACATCACCCGCGGCATCGAGCTGGCGGTGGAGGTCGCCGGGACCGGCCTCGGCGCGGTCCGGATCGACTCCGGCGACGTCGGCGTGCTCGCCCGGCAGGCCCGCGACCAGCTCGACCGGCTCGGCGCGACAGGTACCCGGATCGTCGTCTCCGGCGACCTCGACGAGTACGCCATCGCCTCGCTGCGCGCCGAACCGGTCGACGGCTACGGGGTGGGCACCGCGCTGGTCACCGGCTCCGGCGCGCCGACCGCCGAGATGGTCTACAAACTGGTTGAGGTCGAGGGCCGCCCGGTCGCGAAGCGGAGCTCGCACAAGACGTCGCGCGGCGGCCGCAAGGCGGCGGTGCGGCGGCACAAGGAAACCGGCACCGCGGTGGAGGAGGTCATCTTCCAGATCGCACCGGGCGCCGCCGAGCCGGTGCTCGGGCCGCACGACCGCTTCCTGCAGATCCCGCTGATCCGCGACGGGAAGCGGGTCGACGACGTGCCAACGCTGGGGGACGACCGGCAGCGGCTGCGGCATGCGCTGGTGACCTTGCCGTGGGAGGGGCTCAAGCTCTCGCACGGCGAACCGGCCATTCCGACGGTCTTCCACGAGGCCTGAGCCCGGCGCTTCCCGTGGGGCCGGGTGGCGATTCACAATTGCGGTGACGGCGGCGAGGGGGTGTGATGACCAAGGCTTTGATCATCGTGGACGTGCAGAACGACTTCTGCGAGGGCGGATCGCTCGCCGTGGTCGGCGGCGCGGGGGTAGCGACGGAGATTTCGCGGTACCTCGCGGGGTTCGACCACGACCACGTGGTGGCAACCCGCGACTACCACATCGATCCCGGTGCCCACTTCAGCGACGAGCCGGACTTCGTTCGCTCCTGGCCACGGCACTGCGTGGCGGGCACCCCCGGCGCGGCGTTCCACCCCGAGCTGGACGTGGGCCCGGTGGAGGCGGTGTTCTCGAAGGGCCAGTACAGCGACGGCTACTCCGGATTCGAAGGCATCGACTTCCGGGACCGGCCGCTGCGCGACTGGCTCGCCGACCACGGCGTCCGCCGGGTCGACGTCGTGGGCATCGCCACCGACCACTGCGTCCGCGCCACGGCGCTCGACGCGGTCCGATCCGGCCTGGAGACCACGGTGCTGCTGGAGCTGACGGCAGGTGTGTCCCGCGAAACGGTCGACGCGGCGCTGTCGGAGCTGGACTCCGAGGGCGTGAACCTCATCGGCGAACCGGTGGTCCGGTAGCCGTATCTCCGCTGGCCAGGACCCACAGCGCCATCGGGGAGACCGAGCGAGGGCATCGCCGCGGACCTGGCCGAGCACGAGCAGCGCTACCTCGGCGTGCAGGGGGAGCGGCGGAGTTGACCGGCCGTCGAGTTCCTCGAGGACGAGGTGGGTCGGGTGGTGCAGGCCCTGCGGCGAAACCCGGGGGGTGTTCGAAAAAGCTCGCGCGACGCTCCGACCTCCGCGGGAACGCCTCGCCACGATGCTGCAGCGCTTCCCGGACCACGACTGCCCTCCGCGTCCGGTTCTAGCGGCGCGTGCAGCGGCGCGCGGTTCGCCGGGGCATTGGGGCTCGTAGACAGGGGTGCGCGGTAGTTTCTTCTCGTGCCCACCTCTGTCCCGCGATGGTCCGACCCGGTTGCATTCGAGCCCGACGAAGACGACGAGCTGCCACCGGAGATCGCCGCCGACCTCGCCAAGGTGGGCAAGCGGGACGTGCCGGAACTCGCGCTGACCGCCAAGCCCAAGCCGGACATCCCGGACCTCACAACCCTGATGGAGATCGCGATCGGGGCGGTCGGCGGCGTGCCTCGTGAGGGCCAGGCCCAGATGGCCCAAGCCGTCGAGAACTCCATCGGCTCCGGCGAACACCTGGCCGTGCAGGCCGGGACCGGCACCGGAAAATCGCTGGCGTACCTGGTACCGGCGATCCGGCACGCCGTCGCCGAAGGCACCACCGTGGTCGTCTCAACGGCGACCATCGCCCTGCAGCGCCAGCTCGTCGACCGGGATCTCCCCCGGCTGTCCGCCGCGCTCGCCGACGCGATCGGGCGACGGCCGACGTTCGCGATCCTCAAGGGCCGCCGCAACTACCTTTGCCTGAATCGCGTGCACGGCAACGCTCCCGAAGAGCCCGACGACGGTGCGTTGTTCGACGCCTTCGCCGCGTCCGCGCTGGAGCGGCAGGTCAAGCGGGTCCAGGAGTGGGCCACCGAAACCGAGACCGGCGACCGCGACGAGCTCGTGCCCGGCGTCACCGACCAGGCCTGGCGGCAGATGTCGGTCACCGCCAAGGAATGCCTCGGCGTGCACCGCTGCCCGGTGGGCGTCGACTGCTTCGCCGAACGCGCCAGGGCCGAGGCCGGGCGCGCGGACATCGTCGTGACGAACCATGCGCTGCTGGCCATCGACGCCCTGGACGACCGGCCAGTGCTTCCCGAGCATGATGTCGTCCTGGTCGACGAGGCGCACGACCTGGTGGACCGGGTGACCTCGGCGGCCACCAGCGAGCTGACGGCGGGCGCGGTGCGGACCGCCGCCCGGCGCTGCGGGCGGGCCATCGACGAGGAGGTCGCCGACCGGCTCAACGAGGCCGCCGAGGGGCTCGACCTGGTGCTGCAGTCGGCGAATCCCGGTCGGCTGGAAGAACTCCCGCAGGACCTGGGCGGCGCCCTGACTGTGACCCGCGACGCCGCGTGGGCCTGCATCAACGCCCTCGGCCCGGAACGCAAGGAAGACGCCGAGGGCAGCACGGCGCGCAAGCTCGCGCACGCGGTCACCGAAGAGGTCCACGACACCGCGGTCCGGCTGCTGGAGGCCTTCGACGACGAGAAGCAGTTCGACGTCGTGTGGGTGTCCGCCGAGCCGAATCGCCCACCGACCGTACGGGTCGCGCCGCTGGGGGTCGGTGCGCTGCTGCGGGAACGGCTCTTCGGAGCGCGCACCACGGTCCTGACGTCGGCGACGCTCGCGCTCGGCGGCTCGTTCGACACGCTGGCCCAGCAGTGGGGCCTGCCGCCGCAACAGCAGTCTCGCCCTGTCTCCGGGATGGCAACCGCGAAGGAGGCGCCCTCCGACACCAGCGGTCCCAAGTGGACCGGGCTGGACGTGGGTTCTCCGTTCGAACACCAGCGCAGCGGCATCCTCTACATCGCCAAGCACCTGCCGGCGCCGGGCCGCGACGGGCTGCCACCGCAGTACCTGGAGGAGCTGACCGAGCTGGTGCAGGCAGCCGGCGGGCGCACGCTCGGACTGTTCTCGTCGATGCGCGCGGCCAAGCAGGCGTCGGAGGAGCTGCGCGAACGACTCGGCACGCCGGTGCTGTGCCAGGGGGAGGACTCGACCGCGCTCTTGGTCCGTAGGTTCGCCGAAGACCCGGAGACCTCGCTGTTCGGCACCCTGTCGCTGTGGCAGGGCGTGGACGTGCCCGGCGACTCGCTGCAGCTGGTAGTGATGGACCGGATCCCGTTCCCGCGCCCTGACGATCCGCTCGCCTCGGCCCGGCAGAAAGCGGTGTCCGAACGCGGCGGGAACGGGTTTATCACGGTTGCGGGCACGCACGCCGCCCTGCTGCTGGCGCAGGGCGCTGGCCGGCTGCTGCGCGCACCGAACGATCGCGGCGTGATCGCGGTGCTGGACCCGAGGCTGGCCACCGCCCGCTACGGCGGTTTTCTGCGCGCCTCGCTGCCGCCGTTCTGGACCACCCACGACCCGGAGGTCGTCCGCGGGGCCCTGCGGCGGCTATCGTCCGCGGCCGCAGAGGCCTAGCGGTGGCGCCGTGATCTCGTTCGAAGACTTCCTACGCCGCCTGCCGAAGGCGGAGCTGCACTGCCACCTGGTGGGCGCCATCCCAGCCGAAACGACCTGGGAGATCGCCGTCCGTAACGGAGTCTGCCCGCGTCCGGCCCGGAGTCACTCCGCGACTTCGGCCAGTTCCACGAGTTCATCGAGCGGTACATGCAGGTCACGGAGGCCATGCGGCCCCAAGGCCTGGACGTGGACGGCGCGTTCGACATCTGCCTCGCGGCGGTCGACTCGCAGTGGCTCGCCGACACCTATCGCCCCAACCGAGCTCCGCCGCTCCTTCTAACAGCGGATCGCCGACCCCGCACCCAGCTCTGACGACCGGTTTCCGCTGCTCGCGTGGTCGCGAGTGCTTCGGCGGTGCAGTGGAGGCCGTTTTGGGGAGGTGCTGGGTGAAGCGAACGGAGCATCCGCTCACCTCACCTACCTAGGCGAACAGGCCGTTGGCTGCACACCGGTTTGCAAGGCAGAACCAGACAACGGCCTCCGCAGCACGAACTGCGCTCACGGGCTCCCACTGAAACGCCGGGCGCCTGGGCAGCCGGGATCGAGGTGGCTGGTTTGTAGGCGATCGACAACTCGGCGCTGGGCTTTCTGTTTCGGCGGGGTTGGCGGGTAGGTTGAGCTCGCCGCGCCGAACGGGTCGCGCCGAGGCCGCCCGATTCGACGAGAACCGCTGGTCGGGGAGGATTTCCGGCAGGCCGGAAGCGGTATCGTCGGGCGCGGCACGGTTCACCCGTCCGGCAATGCCACCGCCCGACCACGTTGTCGATCTACCGCTAGGGAGACGCTGTGTCCGCACCACGCCAAGCTGCGCCCGCCGCGAACCTGGCCAGGACTGTGGTCTTCGCCGCATTCATCGCCGTACTCGGGATTTTTCCCGGTTTCTACCTCGGCGGCGCGGCGGTGCCGGTCGTGCTGCAGAACGCCGGACCGTTGCTGGCCGGCAGCATCCTGGGCGCCCGCAGAGGCGGTGCGGCCACGCTCCTGTTCCTCGTCCTGGTCGCGATCGGCCTCCCCCTGCTGTCCGGAGGCCGCGGCGGCATTGCGCCGTTCATCGGGCCCAGCGGTGGATTCCTGGTCGGCTGGGTGGTGGCGGCTGTCGTCGTAGGTCTGATCGTGCAACGCAGCCTGCCCAAGCCGGGGCTGTTCGTGCTGCTCGCGGCCAACGCCGCCGGTGTCGCCGTGGACTACCTGATCGGCATCCCGTACTGGGGCCTGGTCATCGGCGACCTGCGCGCTGCCGCGCTGCAGTCGCTGGTGTTCCTCCCCGGCGACGCCGTGAAGCTCGTCGCCGTCTCGCTCGTCGCCGTCGCGGTGCACCGCGCCGTCCCGGCAACCCTGACCGGCTCGGCGCGCCGCGCCACCGCCGAGGGCTGAGCGTGCTGCCGATCCTCGGCCGCTCCCCCGCTTCGCGGCTCGCGCACGCCGCAACCGCGCTGGACCCCCGGGAGCTGCTCGCGCGGGCCACCCGCGCTGCGCAGCTCCTACCGCCCGGCTCCCGGGTCGCCTTCGACGGCGGCAACGCGCTAACGCGCTTGATCCACTTCTTGGGCGCGGACCTCGCGGGCTGCGCGACCCTGCTCCTCGAACCCGCCTGGACCGACGGCGACCGCGCGGCGGTCCTCGCCGACGCCCGCCCAGACCTGGTGCTGAGCTTGGACGAGTGGTCCGGACACGCCGCCGGCGAAGGCGAACGGACCGTTCGCGCCACCTCCCGGCGCGAACAGGCCGTTCACCCCACAACCGAAAGCGAACGGACCGTTCGCGCCGCATGCTCAATGCCCGCCGGCAGCGAGCTCACGCACTTCTACCTGCCCACCACCTCCGGGAGCAGCGGCTCTCCGAAGGTGCTGATCCGGTCGCGGCGGTCGTGGCTTCGCAGCTTCGCCGCGCTCGACCTGCCGCTGGCCGCTCGGGATCGCGTTTTGATCCCTGGGCCGCTGAGTTCGTCGTTGTTCCTCTTCGGTGCGCTGCACGCGCTGCATTCGGGTGCCGAGGTGGAGCTGTTGGACAAGTGGTCCGCAGCCGACGCCGCCGACGCTTCGCGGCGGGCCACCGCCGTCCACCTCGTGCCGGCGATGCTTTCGGCACTTCTGTCTACTTTGGATCGCGATCCGGCCTTGCGGGCCGAATGTGGTTTGCGCACAGTGGTTTGCGGCGGAGCGAAGGTCGACGAAGAGTTGGAGGGACGGCTCGCCGAGGTCCTTCCCGGGTGCGAACTCGTCGAGTACTACGGGTCGGCGGAGCATTCGCTGATCGCCGTCCGGCGGGGTGGCCCGCTGCGGCCTGTGGTCGACGTGGAAGTGCGCGATCCCGTTGATGGCGTCGGGGAACTGTGGGTGCGTTCCGAGCTGGTCTTCGACGGCTACCTCCGCGGCGGCGAGATCGTGCCAGCGGCGACGGAGGACGGCTGGTCGACGGTCTGCGACCGCGCGGCCCTGCACTGCGACGGTTCGCTGGAGGTTCTCGGTCGCGCCGGGTCGGCGATCAACACCGGTGCCCGGATCGTCGGCGCGGAAGAGGTCGAGTCGGTGCTGCGCGGCGCTGAAGGCGTGCTTGACGTGCTGGTTTGCGCAACCCCGCATCCGAGGTTCGGCGAGCTAGTCACGGCGGTCGTCGAGATCGACCCGCTTGTCCCGCCGTCCCTGCGCGAGCTGCGGGCGAGGGTCCGAGGGGAGCTGGACCCGGCGAAGCGCCCCCGGCGCTGGCTGGCAGTGCGGGAGCTGCCCCGAACGGCGTCCGGCAAACCAGCGCGCGCCGTGATCGTGGAGCGCCTGCGCGCTGGAACGCTTCGCACGGAGGCGTTGTGAACCGAACTCCTGTCGTGATCGCGGCGCGTCGCACTCCGATCGGCGAGGCTGGTGGGCTGCTGCGCCATGTGCCCGTCGACCGGCTCGCCGCACCCGTGTTGCGTGCTGTTCTCGACGATGCCGGTGTGGACACAGTGGACGATGTGCTGCTCGGCAACGTCCTCGGCCCCGGTGGGAATCCGGCTCGGGTGGCGGCGTTGCGCGCCGGGTTGGGCGACGCCACACCGGGTATGACGATCGATCGGCAGTGCGCGAGCGGGCTGACCGCGATCACCACCGCTGCGGCGATGATCCGCGGCGGAGCCGGGGACTGGTTCATCGCCGGCGGCGTCGAGAGCCCGTCGACCGCGCCGTGGCGGGCATGGCGACCACGCTCGGCGACCGAACCGCCCCGCTTCTACAGCCGTGCGCCGTTCGCACCGGCCGAGATCGGCGACCCGGACATGGGCCCGGCGGCGGACGTCGTGGCGGCCGAAGCCGGGATTTCGCGGCGCCGCCAAGATGTTTTCGCCGCCCGCAGCCACGAACGCGCCATCGCCGCGCAACGAGCAGGGCGCTTCGGCGCTGAGCTGGTGCAGATCGGGAGCGCCGCAGCGGATGAGCGGCCCCGCGAGGGTTTCACGGCCGAACGGCTGGCCCGGTTCCGGCCCGCGTTCACCCCGGGTGGGACCGCGACCGCGGCGAACTCGTGCGGGATCAACGACGCGGCCGCCGCCGTGCTGATCACCACCGAACAACAGCGCCGCCGACTCGGCGTTCCGGGGCTGCGGCTGCTGGACTGGGTCACCTCGGGAGTTGATCCGAACCGCCTCGGCCTGGGTGCGGTGCCCGCCATGCAGGAGCTGCTCAAACGGCACACCCCGGAAGTCGTCGAGTTCAACGAGGCCTTCGCCGGGCAGACACTTGCCTGCCTGGACGCCGCGGGCATCGACGAGCACCTGGTCAGCCCCGACGGCGGCGCGATCGCGCTCGGCCACCCTTGGGGCGCCTCCGGCGCGGTGCTCGTGGTGCGGTTGTTCAGCCGGATGGTGCGGGCGGACGGGCCGCGCATCGGCCTGGCGGCGCTGTCCTCGGGCGGCGGGCTGGGCGTGGCCACGATGTGGGAGCGAGTGGGTTGATCGAGTTCGAGGAAGTCGGGCACAGCTACGACGAACGCACCGTGCTGGACGGGGTGGACCTACGGCTGGCCGAGCGGCGCGTCGCGTTCGTAGGGGCGAACGGCTCGGGCAAGTCCACCCTGGCCCGGATGATCAACGGCCTGGTGCGCCCCAGCCGAGGCCGGGTGCTGGTCGACGGGGTGGATCCGGTGCGCGACGGCCGGGCGGTGCGACGACGCGTGGGGTTCATCTTCACCAACCCGGACAGCCAGATCGTGATGCCCACCGCGGGCGAAGACGTCGCGTTCTCGCTGCGCAGGCAGGGCCTTTCCAAGGCGGAGCGGCAGCGTCGGGCCGCGGAGGTGCTGGCGCGGCACGGGCTGGAGGGCTACGCCGACCACCCGGCGCACCAGCTTTCGGGTGGGCAGAAGCAACTGCTGGCGCTGTGCTCGATGCTGGTGCTGGAGCCGGACGTGCTGGTCTGCGACGAGCCGACGACGCTGCTCGACCTGCGCAACAAGCGGCACTTCGTCGACGTCCTCGACGGGCTGCGGCAGCAGGTCGTGCTGGTCACCCACGACCTGGACCTGCTGGACGCCTTCGACCGGGTGGTGGTGCTCGACGCGGGCAAGGTCGTCGCCGACGATGAACCGGCCGCGGCCATCCCGTACTACCGGGAGCTGATCAAGTGAGCCCGCTCGGCCTGTACGAACCCGGCAGCAGTCTCCTGCACCGGCTCGGGGCCGGCTGGAAGTTCTTGGCCCTGCTTGCGTTCGCCGTGGCGACGTTCGTGCTGCACTCGCCGCTCGCGCTGGCCGGGTGTGTGTTCGGCGTCGCGGTCACGTACCTGGTCGGCCGGGTACCACTGCGCCGCTGCTGGCAAGCGATGCGGTTGCTGATCCCGCTGCTGGTGGTGGTTTTCCTGCTGCAGTGGTGGATGCTCGGCCTCGACAGCGCCGCGGTGGTGTGCCTGCGGCTGCTCGGCGCGCTCGCCGCCGCGAACCTCTTCACCCTGACAACCAGGGTCGACGACCTGGTCACCGCCGTGGAGCGCGGGTTGGGCCCGCTGCGGCGCTTCGGCGTCCGGCCGGAACGGATCGGGCTGCTGGTGGGCCTGACGCTCCAAGCGGTGGCGGCGCTCTCGACGATGGCGACGCAGGTGCGCGAAGCGCAACGAGCCCGAAACGCGGAGCGCTCCTTTTCTGCCTTCGCGGTGCCGTTTCTGGTCCGCACCCTGCGCCACTCCGACGAACTCGGCGAAGCCCTCGCGGCCCGCGGCGTCGGCGACGACTGACTTCGTCCGGCTACCCGTTTTGTCAGCTGCCGGGACTTTAGGCCCTGGTGTCGACCCCGCCGCAGTGGCCCAATCAGGAGTTACCGGGGAAACCCGGCGACCGGCCCGAGGATGCAGTGGCCTTGACGACCAATCAGGCCGCCAGAGACCTAGCAATCGAAAGATTGCAAAACATTCTCGGGCTCGGCCTATGTTTGGGCGGCCGCCGCGTGCGCCCATATCGGCGCGATGGTGGCACTTGAGCTGCTCGAAGGCGTCTGGCTGGCGGCCTCCCACATCGAAGGTCATTACGATCAGGAAAGCGGGATCCGCATCGAGGGCGGCCATATCAAGCGACCGCAAGGTCCTGGCCTGGGCATCGTGCCCGATGAAAGCCTTTCCGGCACCCCAGTGGCTTCCTTCTGAAGAAACCCGAGCCGTATCAGCTATCGCCGCGGCCTCAACGGCACGTTCAAGGCCGAGTTGATCGAACACAAGGTCCCTGGCGCCGCTACCACGGGAAGTCCGTCCGGATGGCAGCTGAGATCGGTTCGAGGTCGGCGACGAGACGGTCAAGCTCGCTGGGGCCCAGGGCGTTGTACGGCGCCTCCGCGAGCCGGTCGGTCAACGCCTCGACTCGTTCCTTCGTGGCCCGGCCGGCGGCGGTTAGCCAGCCGTCGGTCCCGACAAGACC